>CANRDH010000079.1 GCA_947629295.1 uncultured Clostridia bacterium | reverse complement strand
TTATACATTATATCACAATGTCTAACTTTTGGGGTGCATTTCAAGCTCCGTTCTTATTCATATTATTTAATTTCCAGCTTTATATTACATCTGCTTTTCTCAAGCAGTCTGTGCCAATCGTCCTCCCCTATGACGCTGTTCGGATATACCGTATTTATATATCTGCTCAGAGATATGACGTCACTGCCGCATCTGTGGATACTTATTTCGATCGCAGAATCAAGCTTATCGGAAATATCTTCGTATATTTTTTCTTTTTCCTCACTGTCATATTCCTTGTCAAGCACAATATCTATATTTAATTCAATTACAAGCTCCTCATCCTCCAATACGGCTTTTGTACCCGCAGTGCATGAGTCTATACCGTAGTTTATATCTCCGTATGATATATTTCCTCTGAGCTCATCAGCCTTTTCGTTTATTATCAGGATGCCGCTTGTTGCGTCCGCATCAAGCCTTGCGCTTTTCTTCATATCGCTCCTGACCAGATAGCTTCCGTTTGTTTTTATAAGTGCCAATGAATTATCGGTTTCTATATAAGGTATCAGCATATCGTCGTATCTGTCATTCAGACATGATACATAATCAAAAAGTGAAAAATGAATTGCAGACTGATTTACCGCGCTGCTGTCATATAACAGATTTATATTTTCCGAGGTATAACCAAGCTTTGTCACGGCATTATCTATGGTAAACTTTGAATCATCCGCCACTATTATATTTGTCGTTTTCATAATATCGTTATTATGCCTGAAATAAGAAAGACTGCTTTCAATATCATCTGCCGCAGACTCATTCAGCATTATAAACAGGCATTGGCTTAAAAGCACCGAGCGGCCCTTCTGATTTTCAAGATTTTCAATCGCCTTTTGTACGTTCTCGCCGTCGGAATACAAAAGTCTGATTGAATTTTCCTCCTCCGCCTCCGTATCAAGCACGATATATGTCATCGTATACTTATCATCGTTTTTATCTATTCCTATCCCCTGAATTATAAGTCTTTGATTGAGCTGTGCAGCACCGCAGCCGCAAAGAGTCGGTATGATAAGCGATATGCACAGAATCAGTGAGGCTGCTCTGAAAACTCTTTTTACTCCCTTTTTCAAACGTATCTTATATACAACAGCCGCCGTTATCGGTATCACAAGTGAGAAAATTACGGATAGAGCCGCCATTATATTACTGTCAAATAATGTTTTTCCAAGGCTGCCGTTATTGCATAAAAATATCAGTATACCGTAAACAAATATCAATATCGGAATATAAGCAGAATTGATAATTTTCTTATTTCGGGAAAAATTCCCGATCAGCCGAAAAATTATATACAGCTCCGCTCCGAGTAAGCAACAGAACGACGCAGCGGCAGTTCCTATAAAAAAGGGATTGAATCTTTGCAAATCTCCCGACCCGTCAATACTGTGATAAAACGGATAGGGCATATCGGTAAGATAAACTCCCAGAGCTCCGCAAATTAATATAAGCATCGAACCGAGAAAAATATACACGAACATATTCCACATCACTGATATGCGGGTAAACTGTCCCTTTGCAGTCCTGCATAAAATAAATAAAATTGCAAATTCCTCAGTCTGTGACAGCATTAAAATCATACCGCTGCGTAAGGGATCACTTCCCATATAGTTTATCGGCATAAGATTTTCCGTATCAAATGACGGTACAAGAAGAAATATCATAAGCAAAGCAGATATTATCACACCGACGAGTGCCACAGCAGAAAATCTTGCCGTTGCCTCAAGACCTTTGTAAGACGCATATACTGCAACAGCCAATATAAAAAAGAGAATACTGTATCTTTCTATACCCGTACCCGAAAGCTCACCTATAAAGCCGTTGAGGCAGAACAAATGATATACCGATAGATAGATAAAATACAAAATATAAACTATCCCGCCGTATTTCATAAGCTTTTCAGACTTACCGTTTTCATCAATCATCGTATAATCACGGTACTTTATTATGGGAATAAGAAAAATAAATGAAATCAGCGCAAAAACAATAAGGGGGAAAAATAATTCCCATACCGAACCTCTGCCCGTAAATATTTCCGGACTGATAAGAATATTTGAAATTTTGCATATAAAAAGCAATACAAAAATCTGACCGGAGGTTATAATTCTTTCATTATTCATTAACAACACCTCCGCCGACATGAGAGCCGGGCATATTCTGTACCTTTGCTGTTTTGTCTGAAAGCGTTTTCCAATCTGACCTTATAAACACATCTCTGAGCGCGCCCTTGCCGATTGGAGAAAGCGGTGCTGTATACGGTATTCCAAAGGTTGATTTACTGCATATATTTATAAATACAAAACAGAAAAGGGCGGCGATACCCCATATTCCCCATATGCCTCCGACAACTGTAAATGCAAGCCTTAGTATTGCAACCGGTGCATACAGATTCGGGATTATATAGGAGCATATTATAGCAACAGCTACCACCATCAGAGTCGGGGCGCCTATAAGACCGGCATTGATTGCCGTATCACCTATAACAAGACCTCCGACTATGCTGACGGCATAACCAAGCGGCTGCGGCATCCTCAGTCCCGATTCCCTCATTATTTCATAAACAAACTGCAAAAGTATCGTTTCGGACATGAGCGACAAGGGAGTGGCTCCAATCGAGCCCGCTATTTTATTCAGCATAAGCGTTGGGAACATTTCCGGATTGAAGGTTCCCAATGCAACAAAAATTCCCGGAAGCATCATGGCAATAAAAAAAGCCGCATATTTAAGCCGCCTTGTAAATGTAGCAAAATATGGCTTATTTGAATAATCGTCAAGCGTCTGAAAATTTTCTACAAATAAATACGGAACGATAAGCGCAGACGGTACTCCGTCAACCAATATGGCTATCCGTCCCTCCGAAAGCTTTCCGCATACCGTATCCGAACGCTCGGTTATTCCCACGGTACTGAACAGCGATACGCCCCTTTTATCCTCGAGGTAGGGTACGATATATCCCGCCGCAAGAACGGTATCTATATCTATTTTTCTCAGTCTTTTTTTTAGCTCCTGTACTATATCCGGAGACGCTATATCCCTGAGATAGCATAAGCATATCTCGGTCTTTGACAAATTTCCTAATGTCATGACCTCAAAATAAAGCTTGGGATTTTTCATTCTTCTGCGAAGAAGCGCTATATTTGTCCTTATAGGCTCAACAAATCCCTCCTTTGAGCCTCTTTGTACAACGTCGGATTCGGGTTCGGATATACTTCTTGATTTGAAGCCCTGTACCCCTATTGAAAGCATTTCGTTGCAGCCATCAAGCGCAATAACCGCAAAGCCCGACATTATACCCTTGAACAATTCTTCAAATGTCGTTATATTTTTTACATCATCCGTACATAAGATGCTGTCCTTTATATCCTCCAGACATTTTTTGACGTCCCCCGAATAATCATGCGAAAGGATCGGTTTGATTATTCCTTCTCCTAACACTTCCTTATCCGTAAGATTATCTATTGATATAACAGCGGCGTCAATGCCCTTGAGCTGCATTTCATGAATTGTAAGGTCAACGCTGTTGTTAAAGCTTTCCCGGATAAACTCAAGATTTGTCCTGAGCTGCGGATACAGCTTTGTCTCACTCGGCTTTGTTTTTTCCGATTTATGTCCAGGATTATATATTTCCTTTAATGTTTTGATAAATTCGTACAAAATATCATCACCCCGTCTTGATTTTAATTTTCCACCTGTATAAATGATTTATACATCGCTGATGAATATTCCGTAAAAATTTGTACAGAATAATTTTAAGAAAAGACGAAAGGAATTTAAAATATGATTATTTCTGCAGTAAGAACCATACTTTTGTATGCAATAATAATTATAACCGTCCGGATAATGGGAAAAAGACAAATAAGCGAGCTACAGACAAGTGAACTCGTTGTGACCCTGCTTATGTCGGATATCGCCTCTATACCCATGCAGGATACCGACCAATCCATGCTCAGCGGTATAATTCCCATATTAATACTTGTCGTTTGTGAAATACTTATATCTCTGCTTATGCTGAAAAACTCCGCTGTCAGACGGGCAATCTGCGGAAAGCCTGTTATTATTATCAATGACGGTAAGGTTGACCAAAAAGCAATGACGGAGCTGAGGCTGAGTATTGAGGAGCTTTTTGAGGAATTAAGGCAAAAGGATATCTTCAATATAGAGGATGTTGCTTTTGCAATAATTGAAACAAACGGTAAAATGAGCGTACTGAAAAAATCCGCAAGCGATACCGTAACGGCAGGACAGTTAGGTGTGCAAGCGAAGGACAGCGGTATGCAGGCGGTCGTCATCAGTGACGGAGAAATCGCTCAGTCATCACTTGAATTCTGCGGGCTGAGCGAAACCTGGCTGAAAAAAATTCTTAAGCTTGAAAAGCTTAATGTCAGCGATATATTTATTATGACTGCTGATAAGACTAAAAAGTATAATATCATCAAAAAGGAAGGAATCATGTGTGCATAGAATATACAGTGCAGTCGTTATACTGATAATTACAGCAGCTACTATAGTTTTCGGGTTTGTAATAAATACCTCTGCCTCCAAATCAGTAACAGACAAAGTAGGTTCCGCCGAAAGCTATGCATTGATAGGAGATGTTGACGGCGCAAAAAAAGAAATAAAATCCGCTTTGGACGAGTGGCAGGGTAAAATGGAGATTATGCTTATTTTTATTTCACACGGGAGACTTGACCGAATTGAGGAATCACTAAACAATGCAAATACCTATATCGAATTCGGCGAGATTAATGCATTTACAGCAGAATGCAGAAAGGCGGAAATTCTGCTTGAGCATTTTCATGCTGCCGAATATCCGACAGTAAATAATATTTTATAGTCCTTCTCAATATAGCACAACGTGAATCGGCAGCACGGGGAAAAAATCTTCCGTGCTGCCGATCCGCATTAAGGAGTATCATACGATTACTTAGTTGTAAGCTTTTTAGTTTGCGCCTTTTTAGGCTTCGGTTCTTCCTTTACTTCAAATATGCAGGTACCGAACGGTGCAAGACGTATCTCTGCCGAATTGAGCCACTGTTTATGAGGCAAAGTCTCGGACTTTACAGGATATGCATTAGTTATACCTTTGCCGCCGTAAATTTCATAATCCGTATTAAGCACCTCAGTCAAGGTACAGGCATCTTTGAGTCCTATGCGATAATTTTCACGGCATACGGGCGACATATTGCAAACTATGACATACTTCTGTCCGTCTGTCATGCGATAGTATGAATATACGTTATTATCGCCGTCGTCGGCATCTATCCATAGAAAACCGTCGTTCTCATAATCCTTTTCATAAAAAGCAGGATTTTGCGTCGTAAGCGCTCCGAGCTCCCTGAAAAAGCGTTGGAAACAGCGGTGCATTTCATAATCATCAAGCAGGAACCAATCGAGCTCCTTCGTTTCATCCCACTCTCTGAACATTCCGATCTCATTTCCCATGAAATTCAGCTTTTTGCCGGGATGTGTGAACATATATGCATACAGGGTCCTTACCTGCGCAAATTTATTTGCATAATCCCCGCCCCACATTTTCTGAACAACGGTTGCTTTTCCGTGAACGACCTCGTCATGTGAAAG
Source organism: uncultured Clostridia bacterium (assembly GCA_947629295.1). GTDB lineage: Bacteria > Bacillota > Clostridia > Oscillospirales > Acutalibacteraceae > UBA1213. Next base: position 1,521 of record CANRDH010000079.1, on the reverse strand, counting down.
CGGAAGAATAAACCTTTCATAATAGAAATAAGCCATTGACCAGTTGATTTTATTGTGGCTTCCTTTTCTGAAAAGCGGGTCAATTTTTAAATACTCAAGGGTATCGTTCATCCACCCCATATCCCACTTATAGTCAAATCCCAGTCCGCCCTGCTCAACAGGCTTCGTTACACCGGGATAGTCCGAGGAATCCTCAGCTATAAGCATGATGTTATGGAATTTATTGTCAAGTATCGAATTCATCTTTTTGAAAAATTCTACCGAGCGGTCATTGACTCCCCTGTCCCTGTTTCCCATCCAGTAAATACCGTTATTGATAGCGTCCATACGTATACCGTCAAAATGGTACACATCAAGCCAGTAAGCTGCGCAGGATATCAGGAAGCTCTGTACCTCTCCCCTTGATACATTAAAATTATAGGTGCCCCATTCGCTCTGGTTTACATCTGACGGCGGATACTCATAAAGATAAGTTCCGTCGAATTTCGCAAGGGAGTAATTATCCTTTACAAAATGAACAAACGCAAAATCTATTATTACACCTATTCCGGCAGCATGGCACTTATCTACAAATCTCATAAGCTGCTCCGGTGTGCCATATCTTGATGTCGCACTATAATACTGTGAAGCCTGATATCCCCATGAACCGTCAAAAGGAAACTCGGCAAGGGGCATAACCTCAATATGCGTAAAATTATTTTCCTTTACATATCTTATTAGGTCGTCAGCAACCTCATCATATGAAAACCACTGAGCTTTTCCGTCAGACTCACTCTTGCCCTGCGGCTTTTTCCACGAGCCCATATGCATTTCATATATATTAAGCGGCTTATCATAGCACTTTGAGCGGTTCTTCATCCATTCATCATCGCTGAAAACCTTCTCAGGCGATATTCGGGTTATTATCGACGCCGTATTCGGTCTGAGTTCACTGTAAAAAGCATAAGGGTCGGATTTATCTACAACAGTACCGCCCTGTTGGTATATCCTTAATTTATAAAGCTGACCCACTCTTGCTTCGGGAATAAAAAGCTCGTAAACCCCGCCCTCAATCCTGTTCATTGGATGATATCCGCCGTTCCAGCCGTTAAATTCTCCGATAACGTCAACACCGTTAGCCGCAGGTGCGTAAACTCTGAAAACAACTCCGCTGTCATCATCGGAAACGGGATGTGCTCCGAAATATTTATATGCATCACAGCACGTTCCGCTATAATATTTATCCATTTTAAAATCTGCCATTTCACCATCTCCCGAAGATTAAAACATCGTTGCTAATATTATAAAATACGAATATAACATTGTCATTATACATATTCCAATATTTGTCTGTTTGTAATTTTATCTGAAAGAATTATAAATTGCAAGTGCAAGCATCACATTACCGCTTGCCTTGATTTTACCGGTGGTAAAGGCTCTGAAACCGTCAAGTCTTCCTGACATAAACTCATCAAATGTGTCGCATGACATTGTAATATCAATATCCGCTCTGTTATGCTTTACAGGCTCAATAAATTTTTT
>CANRDH010000078.1 GCA_947629295.1 uncultured Clostridia bacterium | reverse complement strand
ATGGAATTTATTGTTTACTATCAAGCTGTGTCACAATATCATTAAGTATTCCGTTAATCTCATCATCGGTAAGCTTACCGCTCTTATCCCAAGCTTCATTACCTATTGTTTCAGGTTTAACCGACCAATAATCACCGCCGACGGATTTACCCTGCGGGTGAGCATACTTCAACTGATCATTGATAGCCTTGAGCGCCGGGTCATTCTTTACCTTATCATCCGCAACTGCTTCATTGTTTGTCGGAATAAGACCTCTTTCATTATAACGTGCAACCTGTGAATCCTTATTTGTGAGATAATAAGCAAGCATCTGGGCAGTTACAGGATACTTACAGTTACTGTTGACACCTATAACCTTGTAGCCGCCGAACGAATGAAGCTGCTCCTGTTTGCCGTCCATGAGAATCGTCGGAAGCTTTGCAGCACCAACATTTTCTTCTCCGATAGCTTCCTTAATCATAGGACCTGCCCATGTTCCTATAACGGCTGCCGCAAGCTCGCCTTTCGCAAAGCCCTGCTGAACATAAGCATTGTCTGTAAGGGTACTCGGCGAACCTACAAATCCCGCACCCTTGCTTTCGGCAATATGGCATATAGCCTTAGCAGCCTTAAGACCCTCAGGGGTATTGAAAGTAGCCGTCTGCTTTCCTTTACCGTTGTTACCGGCCGGATCGTAAGTAATTTCGCAGCCTGCGGTAAAGAAGAATCCTGTCATATACCAAGGACCCGTGATATTCAGATAAACTGATTTTCCGGCATCATTTGCCTTTTTGATCATATCGTCAAGGCTCTGAACCTCATCCTCACTCTTATACACTCTCTTGTCATAATACATAAAGTAACCGTTATCCGATGTCTTCGGGAACGCATATGCCTTATCGTTTACAGAGCAAGCAGCAATCGAATCCGCAGAATTATTTTTAACTACATTTGCCTGGAAAGTCGGTGCAATCTCGGCAATAGCCCCCGCCTCAACAAGCTGTGTAATCTGATCATCAGCCATATTGAATACGTCTGCTGCCTCTTTCGGTGATTCGAGAACCTTACCGCCTGCAGCATCTTCACCGTATGATGTCTTTACCTTTACATCAATAGTCACACCATCCGTAGAGTACTCTTTCTCGAATTTCTCAACCAATGTCTTTTCAAACGGACCGTCATCACCTGAACACCAAAGCTTAAGTTCAATATTGCCGCCGTTATTCTTTGCTTCCTCTGCTATAAGAGCCTTAATCTCTTCCTGCACACTGGAAGATTCTATATCCGCAACAGATTCTACATTTGAGGCTGCACCACCTGAGGTTGTAGCATCACCGCCTGTCGATCCCGCACTTGAGTTTTGATTTCCGCCGTTACTTCCACCGCCCGAGCAACCTGCAAGTGCCGAAGCTGCCATCATAGCCGTAAGAACAAGTGCCAGTGCTCTTTTTGTTTTACTAACCATTGTTATGATCCCTCTTTCTTATTAAAATTAAAATCCGCACAAAATGCGCCTTTACAGTCACGAATGCCAACTGCTGATTCTCCCTTCAAGGAATCAAGCATTCGTTAACTACTGTAATAATGATAACATAGAGGTAATTTAATTTCAATGGCCGATTGTCATTTTTATTAATATATACAAATTTTAGTAATTAATTTTGTTTAATTTAACGCTTAAAAACTCAAATGTTGGTTATAATTTATAAAATCATCTATTAATTCTATGAATTTAGTACATTATCATTTTGTACAAAATCACTATACAAAAGTTTGTTTGAATAAAAAAAATTATTTTTTCTCTTTATTTTTTAGATAAACGGCACTACAATTTAACTGAATCGAAGAATAGGAAATAAAAATATGTCAAAATATACAAAACATAATTTCTGTATCAATACACAATAACTAACAGTATCTTTTGTGCAAAAGCTCAAAATATGACAAACAGTTATTATATTTGAATTTCCATGTGTACAACAGGGATTTTACTGCGCAGAACGACTGCACCGCAGCGCTGAAACCAAAACCTCTTTGTAAGATATTGCCGTAATTATATAAATAATTTTACAACGCCTATAGCTGTGAGCATAAGCGCCGATAAAAGACTGAACCAAAGCTGTCTTATATTACAAAATGCTTTAAGATACTTCCCCAGGAGCTCGCCCAAACAAAGCAGCAGCAACTGAAAAGCACCGCATAATACCGGTACTGTCAATACAGCTCCGCCAATTCCTGCTCCGATACCCGCCGAAAAAGAATCCGCCGACAAAGCTGCGCCTATATAAAGCGCCTCCCTTATATCGACCGTGGATGAACTGTCCATATCGCATGAGGTTGGGCTGCGGAGTATTTTTGCAGCCGTTTCAAGAGGAGAACCATCCGCCGCACAATCGTCCTTTTTATTTTTTTCTTCCTTTACCGCGCCGACAGCGACATAAATACCCAGAATAATAAGCAGAACCGAGCCGGAAATCCTTCCCACATATTCCGGCATAAGCTTACCTATAATTCCTCCGAGGAAAGCCGCCGCCGCAGTCACCGCAACGGATACCATACATATAACAAGCTTTGAAACAGGCGGATTTTTTATTCCCCTGAAAGCACAGCTGGCGCCGATTCCAAATGCGTCTATACTAAGCGCTGCGGAAAGAACAAGTATTTCATATATATCCAAACCTGCACCGTCCCGATATCAATGTAACCAAACAAGGCTAAGCCTTGCTGTTTACATACTATGCAAACCGATAATCGTGTGCGAATCGAAAGCATCCATGTCAACAGTTTAGTATTGCGGCTATTATAATATTTTATATAACTCAAGCTGCGGCAAAATATTTTCTATTATATTATTCCTAAAAATATTACTTTTCTCAGTAAAAAGTGTTATAATAGCAATCACAGAATACCAAAGGAGGTCAGCTTTATGAATATCGGCAAGAAAAAAAATAAAACTGTGGAGGTAGCACGGGAATTTATATTGCTTAACATAGGAATTGTTCTGCTCGGTATATTTCTCGTCATATTTCCCTCTCTGTCATCGGCTATCATATGCTATATATTGGGAGTAATACTCTGTATATGGGGACTGTTCAAGGTAATAGAGTATTTCAGGGTAAAAAATGAGTTTTTCGGCTCCTTTTCCTTGGTTCAGGGCTGTGCCCTTCTCCTTTTCGGAGCATTTATACTCATAAAACCCGAATTTTTGGCTGCAATCATAGCAATTATTTTGACAATGATACTTTTTATCGGTGCAGTTCTGAAGCTCCAATATGCGCTTGAATTTGCCCGCCTTAAATCCAAAGGCTGGAGAATACAGGCTGTCGGTGCCGTCCTTGTAATTGCGGCGAGTATCATAGCGTTTTTTAATCCTTTCGGAGCCGCAAATTTACTTATGATATTCATTGGCATATCGCTCATATTCGACGGCGTCTGGGACCTTGTAACGATGGTCTATATTTCTAAATTTCTCAAGGGCGCCGCAAAATCGGCAAAGAGCTCACGAGGAGGCAAAAAGGGAAACAATGACGATTATATCGAGGCTGATTACAGTGATGAGGATGACGAATAAATGCGTAAATCTGCCTGCCGTTAAATGAATTATTAATAACATAAAACAGGACAGCTATCCATAGGTCAAGCCCCGTGAATCGCTGTCCTGTTTCTTACTTTTTACCGTTATCCGAAAACGGCTTTATCTTTATGCCGTATTCCTCAGGAAGCCACGCCCTGCATACAGACTGACTTCTTCTCTCTATCTCCTCATACATAACATATAAGGTCTGCACCCCGTTTTCCAATATGTAATAATGCTTTATATACGGTATGAGAAGGACCAAAAGCAACACGAATAAAATAAGCAGCGGTATACTTGCGTAAAATACCAGCACAAGCAGAACCGCAACGGTCACTATTGCGAATAAAAAGGTTACAAGCAGATGGACAAGCCTTTCATGCTGCCAGAACTGTATTTCCCTGAAAAGCTCCTGCTTGAACAGCTCTATATCCTCAATTTCTTTCCCGCTGTCTATCAGCTCATGCAGACTGTTTATGTATACCCTCAGCTTATTTCCCATAGTCAAATTCGCCTCAATTACTTTTGATTTGTCTTTCCATAATATATTCCTTACAGACAAAGCCTCCGCCTATATCCGTATCCTCAGATTTAATCTTATAAAAACCCAAATGCTCATATACGTTTATGGCAAAGCTGTTTTCTCTTTCCACTCTGAGACGTATCTTATTTATATGTACAAGACCCAACTCGGGATTGGAAAAAATGGTATCAACATATTTTATTGCCCGCCTTGCAAGACCCTGACGGCGGTATTCAGCCTTGATATACAGCCTTGCAAGAAATACGTATTCAGTTTTTATCATCATACACATATATCCCGCCAGCTTATCATCCGCCAAAAGCATATAGTACATATATCCCTCGGAAAGCTGTTTTCTCAGAGCCTTTCTTGATTGATACTTTTCCAGCATATAGCTTATCTGTTCGGGAGAAAATATGTCCTTATAATAATTATGCCAGACATTATTCGCAGCCTGTTCAACCTCAATAATTTGTTTTTCTGTTGCAACAGGCATAACATCAAATCTCATATTCCACCACTTACTTCTGTTCTGAGTTCAAAAGTATTCTCCATTAATTATTATTTTTTTCTATCTTTTTTCTCTCAACCTTTGTGTCAATATGGATATCCTCAGATACACTCAGATTGAGCGGTGCTTTTTTATTATAGGGATACGGCTCGGTCTTGCCGTTGAATTTATATTTGAAGCATATAACAACCGTTACGACAATACTGACTACAGCTGACAAAAGTATAATTTCAACAAGATTTTTTTTAATGCCGCCTGAGGAAGAAAGCACCTGATATTCGGCATTGGCAGCGGCACCGTCGGCAGTACTATCCGCTCCTGCGGCAACTGCTCCGGCATTTACAGCGACACCGTTGACGGTATCGTCAGCCCCGGCGGTAACTGCTTCGACATTGACAGCTGCACCGTCGGCAGTGTTATCCGGCTCAGCGGCGGCTGCTGTCAAAGAAAACACTGCTGCCAGCATAAGAACAGTAAAAAGCATAAATAGCTTTATAAACAACCTGTTTTTTTTCATAACACTGATTAACCTCCCATCAGGAAATAAGCTATTATCACAAGTGCAATAAACAAACCGATCCCGAACAGTGCAAGCTTACCCTTAGAAAGAGGCAGAGCACCGAAATTCTTGCCTGTCTGTCCGTTCATGGCATACATATACATCTTATCCCTATATTTAAAGGTCATCATCCACACGGGCATAAGGGCATACTCCCAATTCTCCGTGAGAGTTTTCAGTTCAAAATCGTCTACCCTTACAGAATCATAGCCCTCAACGGTTTCCCTATATATCTTTTTTGCATATTCTGCAAGAGCTTTATCCACATCATTCTGCACCTGTTCTCTTTCAAGATCTCTTTTTTCAGCAAGAAAACCGGAAAGATATGCCATGGTAAACGGTCTGAAATCCTCATCATCATATGGATTTACATATTTAAGTATATTCTTGTTATTGTCTTCGCTGAGAGCAGCCTGCGGATAATTCATAAAGTTTATTATGCCCGCACGACGTACCCTGTATATTTTTGTTTCCTTATACTCATAATCGCCCTCACGCCATGTTCTGACCTTTTCAGCCGTAGCGGAGATGCCGCCGTCCTTGCGGGAGTCAACAAGCCAATACGGATAATAGACACCTTTCATCATATCAAGCTGAGCATCCGAAACAAAATCCTTCGGAATAAACCATTTCTTTTTACAGAACTCACGGAATTTTTGTTTCGCATCCTCCTCAGATATCTTGAACGGAATAACCATATTCGGCTTAAACTCACCTTTAAGTCTGTTTGTAAGAACAACGGGACTATGGCAATATACACAGAATGTTGCCGCTGTATTTTCTGTTTCGGCAATAACCTCGGCGCCGCAGCTCTGACAGGTAAAAAGCGCCGTACCGTAAAGCTTATCCTCCTCGCTCATTTCCTCGGATTTTGCTTCCTCGTTAAGCTGTTCCTCAAGCTTACCGAAATGCTTTTGAAGAATCTCCTCGGTAAATTCACTACGGCAATACTCACAGGCAAATTTCTGCTTGCCTGCGTCATATTGAAGAGGACCTCCGCAGTTTATACACTTATACGCTAACGTTTCCATAAAATCGGAGCTCACCCCTTATATCATTATGTAAGAAATTGCCGCCACGCTCAGGTGGCGGGTACAGTTATTGTAAACAGGCAATAAGGCTAATCTGACAATATAAAGAACCGGAAGATAAGCCCCTGCCGTCTGCAAACGGCAGCCGGAGGCTGTGCCTCCGGACTATTCCTTTTTTGTAACTTGTTCTAAAACTGCCGTATACTGCCGCAACTCAGTGCGGCGATTTTATTTTTCGCTCATGCAGAGCAGTCAATACAATAAAAACTGTCAATATCTGTTATCTATCCCATGATTTTTCAATCGAAGCTTAGGTAAAATCCGCATCGTTTATCGGATCTCCGCATTCGGGACAGAATTTCGGGATGGGCTGACTCATATCGGGTTCATAACCGCATTTATCGCATTTAATCTTTTTAGGCTTGTCCTCCGGACGCTTTGCACCGCATTCAGCGCAGAACTTACCTGTATTTACGACGCCGCAGACACAAGTCCATTCTCCTGACGAAGCCGGAGCCGGCTTAGGCTTTCCGCATTCGGCACAGAATTTTCCTGTGTTGCCCTTTTTTCCGCAGTCACAGTCCCATCCGCCTGCCGCCGGAGCTGCGGGTGCTGCGGGTGCCGCCGGTGCAACTGTCTGCGCCGCAACGGCTGTCGGCTGCTGCATCCGCTGTTGCTGCATCATCTGCTGCTCCATCTGCATCTGCTGCATATTGGTATTTGAAGCTCCCTGCATAAAGCCGCCGGCAGCATTCATACCCATGCCGACGCCCATAAAGCCTGCCATTGCACCATTTGCATTTGAACCGGCATCTCTGATACCTTCGGATATATTCTTCTGCATCATTGTTTCTCTCATGCCGGCATTGTTGAACATAGCAACTCTGCTTCTTTCTTTGAGGAGTTCCTTTGTTTCATCATCCGGAGTAACACTGATACCTATTTGCCTTAGCTGTATACCACGCTCCTCAACCCATGTATCACGGAGAGCGGTTTTAAGTGCTTCACAAAGTTCAGGAAGATGTGC
>CANRDH010000077.1 GCA_947629295.1 uncultured Clostridia bacterium | reverse complement strand
CGAGTCAAAAACAGATGAAAGCAATATCACACAAAATAACTCAACCAACAAGGAGGATACTGCTATGCAGATGAAAATTAACGATACGACCGTTTCCGTGGAATGGGAAAATAATAAATCCGTACAGGCTTTGAAAGAGCTTTGTACGGAAAAACCATTGATAATCCGGATGTCCATGTACGGAGGTTTTGAGCAGGTAGGCTCTATCGGAACAGATCTGCCGAGGAATGATGTACAGACAACGACACAGGCAGGAGATATCGTTTTATATTCCGGTAATCAGCTTGTTGTATTTTACGGCTCTAATTCATGGGCATACACAATACTTGGTCATATTACCGGCATTACCGAAAATGAACTGTCCTCCCTTCTCGGAAACGGAAATGTGACAATTACATTAAATTGATATACCGGTAAAAAAACGTCCGTATACAAATACCTGATAATTTCGTTAATTTAAAAATGCGTAAGTCTGAAAAATGACCTACGCATTTTTTATAATATTCCGACACATTTAATCAATAACTGCCTGTATCGTCAATGTATTCCGCATGATTTTACATACTTTTTCTCAAAATACCTATGATCTCATCATGGTTAAGAACTTTATATCCGCCCTGCATGGTAAGGGTCGCATCTGCAATTCCTATGACCATTTCATCGGTAACGCCAAGCTCTGATATTTTCATCACAAGACCAAGCTCGTTCATCCAGCTTTCCATCGCGTAAAGACCTTCTTCAGCAATCTGTTCATCGGTTTTGCCTTCCTCAGATACACCCCAGACATTCACAGCAAAACGCACAAATTTTTTCAGTCCGTATGGCATGATATGACGGTAATAAGGCAGAGAAACCGCCGCCAGAGTCATACCGTGGGTTGCATCTGTATAAGCACCCACCGCCTGACCGAGCATATGAACCATCCAGTCGGTGGACTTTCCACGGGAAACAAGCGTATTCAATGCCCACGTTGCAGTCCACATGATGTTAGAGCGTGCTTCATAATTCTGCATATCTTTATTGGCAATACGGCTTGAATGAATAACGGAGCGCATCAGACCCTCGCTGATGTAGTCGCTGGTGTTATCGTCCTCACCGGAAAAATACTGCTCGCATATGTGGTTAAAAATATCATAAATACCGGCAGCCATCTGATAATGAGGCAGCGTCAGAGTGTATTTCGGGTTAAGAATTGAAAACTTCGGCATAATACTCTCGTCTGCAAACACATGACCGATTTTCATTTTTGTTTCACGGTTGGTAATAACAGCTCCCGCATTCATTTCCGAGCCGGTTCCAACCATTGTCAGAACACAGCCGACAGGAACGATATCACAGGTCGGCTCTTCAAAACGCTGATAGTATTTTTCCCACGGATCTTCATCACAGTTGACGGACACCGAAACAGCCTTCGCATAATCACATACGGAACCGCCGCCCACGGCAAGCAGCAGATCAGCATTGTGGTTTCTTGCGATCTCAATGCCCTCATACAGTTTTTCAAGTGTCGGGTTAGGCATAACGCCCGAAATTTCCGCTACATTCTTTGCGGCCTTCTTTAAAATTTCAGTCACTTCATCGTAAATTCCGTTTTTCTTAATAGAGCCGCCGCCGTAAATCAGTACGACATTTTCTCCGTACTTTGCAAGCTCGTTTTTAAGGTATTGCAGTGACTCGTCACCGAAATATAATTTTGTGGGGTTACAGTAAGCAAAATTTCCTAACATAATTTTTTCTCCTTTTCTGTTATTCTCCAAGCAGCTTTTTTGCACACTTGTAAATGAGCTCATAAATTGTATGCTCAATGAAATGAGCGCCCGCCAGTTCCATTGCCTTTTTCTGTTTGTCTGTCACTACCGCATAGGGATATATTCCAAACATAAATGGGAAAAAAGCAAATATAAAACTGTTAATTTCCTCCCTGCTCATATCAGGGCAGAACTTTTGCAGAAGACGTTTAACAGCCCGCATAGAGCCGCTGTATGCTTTCTTCAGCTCCACCAGATTTTCAAGACGGCTGCCCGCCTCTGTGTCGTAATGGTTCATGGAAAGCAGTTTGAGCAGCCGCTCACGTTTTTCCAACGACGAGGCGAGAGCATTTGCCAGCCCGTCCTTTGTCATTGTTTCGTTCTCATTGCGTATCATGTCCAAATCGGCGATCCAAAGCTCGTATTCCTTTTGCATAAGAGCAAGGAAGATTTCTTCCTTTGTTTGAAAATAATTATAAATTGATGTGCGCGTAAAAGAAGTTTCCTCACCGATTTCCTTTATCGTTATTTCCTTAAAGCTCATTGTTTCATAGAGCTTTGCACAGGCGGCTATAATCTCTTCCTTCCTCGCATTAGTTAATTCCTCTGAGCCTTTCGGCATTGATTTACCTCCTTATTTCTCACAAATTTTTCTTAATGTTTTCGTTACCTCCTGATATACCGACGATACTGACACCATGTCAGTATATTAATTATAGCTCTATTCTGACACAATGTCAATATATAGTCGGATTTTCATTAAGAAAATTATTATCACACTCTGAACACAATTTAACACAGTTAAGAGTAGGAATAAAACCGCATAACAATAAATGTGCAAACACATTTACTATACAGGTTTGCACATTTATATATTATAATATCTCCACGGCAAAAAATTACAGTCCCAAAATATAAAAACCGTTATATTGCTTTGCCTTACCCAACCAATCGACAAGTTTTTTATAATCCGCAGGTTCTTTATTACAAATTCTTTCAATGAGCAGCGGAATTAATTCAGGCTTATAGTAATTAATTCCGCAGCAATCAACTGCACCAACCTTTAGGTTGTTATAAATTCCACAATCAAAAATCCCGCTGTACTCATCACAAAATTCGTTCTCATCGTCCCCGCTGATATACAGAGAATCATCATGCCAATGACTTATTGAAACTGAAACAATTTGTTTCATACTTGTATCCGCCGGCATTTTACAGTACTGTATTTCAATAAAACAAGTACCTCCGACTCTTTTCCGTTCCTCCTGTGATGCAAAAGAATAAAACATAATATCACCTTTTGTCAGCCATTGTTTTAAAATGACATTTTTTGTTGTAAAACATATAGTTAATTACAAAATTATTATAGCAATCAATATCTGTATTTTCAACTCTTTATACAACAAAAAATCAATCAGACCTTTATAGATTTATTCTATCTATACGTAACACGGTAAAAATACTATTTCATCAATTCGTCCGTCAGCTGCATAATCTCCGGTGCGAGCTTTGCTCGTTTGCGCTTAACCATGAAATTGTAGATTGGATAGGCGGCAATTACACCGATAATACCCGCCACACCCAGTACAATTCCGGGAATAAAATATTCCTCCCACCCGGAGAGCATTGTACAGCACATCCCTACACCCATAATAAGAGTGCTTATGATTCCGACAATCAGTGAAACAGCAGCAGCTCCCTTCGTTGCGCCGGCATCCAAACGGCGAAGCCGCTCCATTGCGGTCTCCTCTTTTGTCGGCGGTGCATATTTATCCCTAATGTTTTTAATTTCCTCCTGCTCCTTTGCGGAATAGGTATAGGTAAAGATTTCTTTCTTTCCTTCCATAACAGTTACGCTCCTTTCAATACTTCTTCAGCTGTTTTTCCATACTTCAGTCCTGTAACCGTAATTATGAGTGCATAGGCGGAAGCAATATAAGACGTAATCTGCAATATGTTATTCTTAATATCAAACGCGGCAACAGCAATAATAAATCCATGGCCAAAAATAGCCGAAACCACCGTCCAAAGCGGCGGCAGGCAAAAAATTCTTTTCAGTATCTTCAACAGCTTACTCATTTTTCTCTCTTTCGATCTTTACAACAAAGGTACTGCCTTTCCCCACTTCACTTTCAACAGAAATATCACCGCTTACAATATCTATTACACGTTTCACAAGCGCAAGTCCTAATCCGTTGCCCTGCGTGGCGTGAGAAGTATCACCCTGATAAAACTTTTCAAAAATGTGCTTGCCCACCTCAGGCGGTATGCCGCAGCCGGTGTCTGTCACCCTGACAACTGCGCAATTCCCTTCAGATTTGAGTAACACTGAAACCTTGCCGCACGGCTCGGTAAATTTTAAGGCATTGGAAAACAAGTTATTCCAGACGAGGGATAAAAGCTCACCGTCCGATTCCACAAATATATCTTCCTCAATATCCGTGTCAATTTCAATTTCTTTTTCCTCCCATGTACTTTCAAAACTCAGAAGGCACTCGGCAAGCTGTTCGCCGAGATTATACCTCTTTACTGACGGATAAATCTGCTGATTCTCCAAACGGTTCAATTTCAGAATGTTTGTAATAAGATCGGCAAGACGGTGCGACTGCTCCGTAATTGCCCTGCCATATTCGATTCGCTTTTCATCAGATAAGTTTGGAGCTTGAAGCATGGTTCCATAGTTCTGTATAACGCTGAGCGGCGTTTTCAGTTCGTGGGACACGTTAGCAATGAAATCCGTACGGAGTGTTTCCACCCCGGAAAGCTCCTCCGCCATCATATTGAAATATTCGATAATTGTATCAAATCCCGCTTCGCTGTCTATGCTGTGAAATGGCTTGATACGTGCAGACAGATCGCCCTTCATTAGTTTGGACGCTCCCTCCGCAATACGTCTTACCGGGCGTTCAACCATAAATCTACGCCGCACGGCATCAATAACAGTACAGAGCAAACTCAGAAAAATCACATTGCACATGGTAAGAATCGCCGCCAATCGTATATCATCTTCCGTATAAGTAAGTTTGAGAGAGCCTCCGAGAACGGTCAGAAACAGAAGCATACAGCAGGTGATGATGAAGGCGATCAGCAGGAAGAATGTGACATAGCTCCGAAGCGAAAACAGCAACCGCCTGTATTTTGTGTCACGCCTCATTTCACCACCGCCTTGTAGCCAAGCCCATGTACTGTCTTTATCTCAAACTCGCCGCAATTTTCAAATTTACTCCGCAGCTTTGTCATGTATACATCCACAGCTCGCGGCGCTGTATTAGTTTCAGCATCCCAAAATTCATCCATAAGTTGAGTGCGGGTAAAGGTCTTTCCCGGATATGACAGAAGCTTATAGATAATATTGAACTCCCGCGCCGTCATGGCAATATCCTCACCGTCATAAATTACCGTTCGTTCGTCCATGTCAAGCGTTAGCTTACCAATCTCCAGCTTGTGAGAATTTGCAACTTTTGCCCGACGCAGCAGCGCTCCTATTCTCAGGAACAGCTCGTCAAGGTCAATCGGCTTTACCATATAATCATCTATACCAATCCGATAGCTGCGCTGTTTGGATGCAAAATCATCCCGTGCAGTCATAAAAAGAATCGGGATGTTTTCGTTGAGCGACCGAACTGTTTTCGCAAACTCATATCCGTCTGTTCCGGGCATCATAATATCAGAAACAATCAAATCAAAAGTGTTTCCGTACATGGCGTCATAGGCTTCATTAGCCGAAAGACAGCCCACCGCCTCGTAGCCGCTCTGATTCAGAAAAGAGCATACTGTACGGTTCAGGTCTTTATCGTCCTCTACCACCAAAATCTTAAACATAACACTAACCTCCGTGGAGTTGTTTACATTGATTATAACACCCAAATGTTAAAGTTTTGTTTACGTTTTCCCGTTTTGAAAAAATTTCAAGAAGCTGATCCGCACTGCACAATGCAGGTACGAATCCATTGACATACATCAACACTATATTCAATATTTTCCGGCATTTTTTCTGCGAATAAGTATCGGAATTTTTTACGCAAGACTTGATTTAGAGAGTACCTTGCAACTGATTGCCCCCAGTCCTGCGGCGAACATCGCACCGCCGACAAGGCACATTATGACGTTCATCAATGTGGAATCAAGCGGTGTCATCATCGGAACCGTCATAAACAGAAGCATACCGCCGAAAAGTGAAATGATAATCGACAGCCAAGTTTTCCGCTTTGCAAATACTGAGGCAAGCAGGGAAATCGGTGCAAATACCGCGATAAGTCCCGCTTTTGAGAGCATACAGCAAATTACATTAAATGCAGTCGCACCCGTCAGTTCAAAGCTCAGCCCTGATACGGCTCCTCCGAACATGGAACCGACAAAGAATGCCGCCAGCATAAGAACACCCGAAAACATCAATACCACGGTCTTAGAGAATACGTAATCTCCCTTTCGTGCCCGAACCGTAAACAGATTTTTGGAATATCCGCTCCGAAAATCGTCCGAAACAAAAATGCAAACAAGAACAGACAGGGCAAAGTACAAAAGATTGATATTGCACATACTCGTTATATCCATTGACATATCAGACATATTGCCGCTTACTGCTCCGATTATCTGCCAGGTATTCTTGAATCCCTCCATGACCCTTTCCTCACCGGTCTGAGGGTCAACTGTAACGGAACCGTCCATCATCGATGTCATTACAAGCACTAATACCGGTGTAGCAAGGCACACGAGCAGCATAATGTAAAGCAGCGGCATAGTGAACATTCTGCGAAAATCCACATTCAGCATACTGTGAAGCCGTTTTTTAAAGCTGTTCCTTTCAAATTTAATTTCCATGTCATCTGCCCTTCCTTTCCTGCATAAGATCAATATAGTATTCTTCAAGACATATTTTATCCGTACGTATCTCGCTTACCAAAATACCGTTATCATAAAGATAAGTTACGATATCCTCCGGGGCAGTCTTGTCATATACACGTACAAATCCGCTTTCATCATCCTCCACGCGGGAATACTTGCAGGAGAGCAATGCCTTTGTGCGGCTCATCTTACCCGACCTGAGAGCGATATAGGTTCGGCAGTCATGGTTCAGCTCCTTTGCAGTCATTTCCTTTATCATCCTGCCGTTACGCACAATACCGTAATGGGTAGCAATCTTTTCAAGCTCGCCGAGAATATGGGAGGATATAAGTACAGTTCGTTTCCTGTCTTTTGTAATATCCACAAGTACTTCACGCATTATCCGCATACCGTCTGCATCAAGACCGTTTATTGGCTCATCAAGCACCAACAGTGCAGGATTTCCAAGCAGTGCCATGGCAATGCCTATCCTCTGCTTCATGCCGAGAGAACAGTTTTTGAATTTATTTGACGCTGCTCCCTCCATGCGTACGAGCTTCAAAACCTTACCGACTTCCTCCTCCGCATTTTTTATACCGAGATTAGCCGCCTGAAGCATCATATTACCCCATACGCTCATGTTCGG
>CANRDH010000076.1 GCA_947629295.1 uncultured Clostridia bacterium | reverse complement strand
CTTGTCTTGTTCAGCTTAACACTTGTCGGGTTGACCGTCTTCGGGTTCTTTACAGTTACCTTACACGTTGCCTTTTTACCGTTTGCAGTCTGTACGGTAATAGTTGCCGTGCCTGCGGCTTTGGCTGTAATCTTACCGTTAGATACAGTCGCAGCCTTAGTATTTGAACTTGTCCACTTTAAAGTCTTATTTGTGGCGTTGCTCGGACTTACAGTCGCCGTTATGGTTGTAGTCTTGCCCTTTTCAAGGCTTACGCTTGTCTTGTTCAGCTTAACACTTGTCGGGTTGACCGTCTTCGGGTTCTTTACAGTTACCTTACACGTTGCCTTTTTGCCGTTGCTTATCTTTGCGGTTATAGTTGCCGTGCCTTCACCAACTGCGGTAATTTTACCCCCTGATACAACAGCAATCTTTTTGTTGCTTGTTGTCCATTCTATATTCTTGTTTGCGGCATTTTTCGGCTTAACCGTTGCCGTTACAGTCGCACTCTTTCCCTTTTCAAGAGACAGTGAAGTTTTGTCGAGAGTAACAACAGCCTTCGATGCTTCATCCAGAAGCTCTCCTACTCTTTTTTGTACAGCATAATAATCATAGCCTGCGTCTGTAAGCATTTTCTTACGGTCATCACCGTTACCCCACCTGCCGTCAAAAACCTCTTCCGCAAGCTGATCTACTGTTTTTGACGGAGCGGAAACTCTTCCTGAACCGTATCCATTCAACCCTGCGCTCTTGATTATTGAAGGATAATCCACATAGCAGTAATTCATATCAACATTCCCGTTGATTCCGCTGACTCTTCCTTCACTGGAGTACTGCCACATACCATAGCTTCCGCTGTAATTGCACCGGCTGTTGTATTCTGCAATCCAAAGGGTATACTCAGACGCAACTCTTGAATCAATATATACAGTAAGCGGGTATCTTGATATATAAAGTCCGGCAAAATACCCTGCATCCTCTATCGCATCGCAGAACTCCGTAACAAGGCTGCTGCAAAATTCTTTTCCTTTATTAAATTGAGAGCTTTCCTCAAGGTCGAAATAAATCGGGTACTCAAATTTTTTACCCTTGATAGTTTGAAGACAAACACTTGCCTCTGTCCGCACAGAAGTCAGACTGTTTGCATAGGAATACCAATATACTCCGACATCAAGACCGGCAGCCTTTGCCCTGCTGTAATTCTGCTCAAAGTACGAATCTTTCTGACTGAGCAGCTCTCCGTAGCCCGCGCGGATAATTACAAAATCATATCCTGCCGCCTTAACCTTTTTAAAATCTATACTTCCCTGATATACCGACACATCTATTCCCTTGTGTACTATTTTAGCCGCCTCAGCTTCACACTGTCCGAACTCACTAAATGTCATTACTCCGAAAACCATTACTGCGCTCAATAGTACCGAAATCGCTTTTTTTAAAAAATTCACTGACAACGCTTCCTTCATACATTATGTTTTTTGGAGTGATTTTCTGTATTTCAAAAAAATTTTGGCATAAGCAGCATTTTGCTTCTGCTCTTATGCGCTCAAATATACCCCTTAAACAAATAATACAGTTTTTTTAAATATTTGTCAACAAATAATTCCATAATATCAAAAAATTGTATTCTTCACATAAATATTCCTCAAAAGTGTTATATCTGATGTTTTTATACAAATATACCCCGCACAAGCTGTGCGAGGGTATATTTACAAATGTAATACTTTATGTTTTATTTTTCAGTCTTTTTACGTCGTCTGAATACTGTCAGTGCTGCACCCGATACCATAGCCGCAAATACTGCGAGCACAAGCATTATGCCGTTGTCGCCTGTTTGCGGCACATCGGTATTTGTGTTGGTATTAGTGTTGGTATTATTATCTGTGGGGGTATTGTCTGTACCGCCGCTTGTCCGGTTATCCGTTGGATTTACCGGCTTATTGCTTGACATGGTATCGGAATTTTCAACCGTTTTATCGGGTTCGCTTGACTCCTCCGACTCGCTGACTGCTCATCTATTACCACAAAAGGTATACCATATCTATTTGCATATTCTTCCGCAAAAGACCCCGCCTCACCGTATATTGTCAAGCTTTCACAATCACCTTATTTTAAGTGTTTTGAATAATTTTGGGGGTTATACCTTAACAAACCCTCCATTCCGATCGTGCACGGAGTGGAGGGTTTACATTCAATTATTTTACTGTAATTTTGCAAGTTGCTTTCTTGCCGTTTGATGTTCTTACGGTTATGGTAGCAGTGCCTTTAGCCTTAGCTGTAACCTTACCGTTTTTAACAGTTGCAACCTTGCTGTTAGAAGTAGACCACGTAACGGTGTTAATAACATTCTTGCTCGGTGAAACTGTTGCCTTAAGGGTAAGTGTTTTGCCCTTATTGAGCGTAGCAGATGTTTTGCTCAGCTTAACGCTTGTAGGCAGGTTTTTGACAGTAACCTTACAAGTCGCTTGTTTGCCGTTGGCGGTTTTTACGGTAATAGTTGCCGTACCTGCGGCTTTTCCTCCTCGGATATCTCCTGTGTCATAGTCTGCTGTATTTTTTCATCACAGTCAGGTATTCCATCTCCGTCTGTGTCCTTAACCAAGGGATTCAGACCGAGAGCTATTTCGTCACCGTCAGTATCGGTCTTGTTAATATCCGTGCCAAGAACCAACTCGCCGCAATCCGGCAGCTCGTCTCCGTCCGTATCCGTTTCACTGTCACACCATATACCATCCTTATACCACATAATTGCAACCATGTCAATATTTGTTTATATCCGTCATCAACATTTTTTCCTCGGCAGTGTGGGGATGTCGTCAGAATCCCCACACATTAAACCCCATTTTTTGTTAGTTAATCCCCATATCAAAACCTTCTTTCCGTATTCGTCAACTCATTATTACCAATATTTTTCGCTGTCGCACCATATAACATATTGATTTGTGTCCATTTACTTTACTACGATACGGTTTAAAAAGTATGGAAATTTAGTTTCAGATCGCATTATACAGCCTGTAAAGCCCAATACAGAAATAGAGATAACAAGAAAGGCATAATAGTAGCCGTAGTGTTAGTAAAAATACGCCAACCCAACTCTTTTTTTGATAGACTGCGTTTGTTCTTACTATATTGTTGCAAATTCATCCAAAATGCAAATACTATTATCAAAAAATAAACCACTAAATTGGACATTATAAAAACTCTGTAAAAAACTACTTCTATGCTCCCCCCAATATGAGCATTAGTCAAATAATATATTTCTCCAATGTAAATTGATAAAAGCAAGATAAAATTAACAACACATAATATAATTATTGATTTATCTACATATAGCAATTTTTTCAATCTAAAGCACCCCACTTACTGCTCATAAAAGTTTTATCAGTATATACGGTGTAAGAAAAACCACAAAGGAGAGAATTGTTACGGCGAGTGTAATTTTTAGGTAATTATTGTTATAAGGGTTCTGGTCATATTTTTTGTTATATTGCTGACACAACAATATATTTGATATCGTGTATCCCAAAATGTAGATTACCATTGTTGCATAAACATAGAACCATATTTTAACTGTTTCACTAAAAAAAGATACATCCTCCCGAAGTCTTTCAACCATTAGGACATTTAATAACAAACAAAAAAGGAATGCTAGAATTATCCCAAACAAAACATTGATTATTACGGGCAACATACCCATTTTTTTATTCATTAATATCATCTCCAAATAGACAACAACTGTAAAACCAAAAAGTTTGTGTTAATCCACAATCATTCTATCCCTTAAATGTATCACATGAACGCTATATGCTGTTTCACCATCAAAGAAAGTATCCAAGTCAGCATGTAATCTTGCTTCAGTATGTGCAGCATAACCGAGCAACGGTCCGTCACTTAAAAAATTACTTATTGCCAAGCTTATAATAGTAGCGTGTGAAAGTTCATGGTGTGTTTCATCATTCCATTCAAAATACATTAAGTCCCCTTTTGTTATTTCCCCATTTTTCACCGCATTTAACACTTCGTTCTTAGAAAAGAATTCATATGTGTTTAGGGAATAATTTTCGGTAGAGAAAAAATCATAATTGCTTTTAGCCATAGACCAGCTTTCTGAAACATCGTAATTATATCTGCCCGATTTAAAGATAATCCCTTTAAAATATGTGGAAAATGATTCAAAATATTCAAGATAACTTTTTTGACCAAGATTATAACTATGCCAACCATCGGTTCTACCCTGTCCACTCATGGGTATACCCGCCTCATGCAGGCATTGGGATACAAAATTTGCACAATCAGCATCTATGTACCGCACATATTTTGGTTCATTATAACCATTGTACCATCTAGTAGCATATAATATTGCTCTTTCTCTTGCTTCATAATCGTAGACAACTGTGTTTTGAAAATACAAAGGTTTGGGGTCTATTTTATCTTCCACTAAATCTCCATCACTATCTTCACTATCCGGGAAAGATTTGACCCAAAGATAAGGTCTGTTATATGGTTTCTCTACCAAAACGCTTACCTCATCTCCGTTCTTAAGCCCGTCACCATCAAAGTCATTATTTCCCTGTACTTCTCCATAAGTTGCAGGTCTTTTATTGTCTCCGTCCTGTGTTGTAAATACATACACTTTAGCACCTGAGCCATACCGCAGCTCACCGCAATCCGGCAGCTCGTCTCCGTCCGTATCCGTTTCACTGTCACACCATATACCATCTTTATACCACATTATTCCGCTTGCATCAAGACCCGGCTCGTTTTGTCCCGGAATTTGGTTATTTCCGTCATTAAACATAACCTTTGCGGAGGAATATTTGGTTATAGTGCACAAAAATCAAATTAAAACACCCTTCTCTGAATATGCTATATACTATCCTCCATTTCAAAATAATACCAATCCACATACGATGTTTCATCTACTTCTAAAGCCTCTGTAATAAATGTATATGGTCTGGCATAATTTGAGCTAAAATAATCATCCGGCACAAACTCTGAATCAGTTGGTGTGAAAGGTGGGGCAATCCACGCTAAACCACCTATCATACCACTCTGTGGGTAAGTATAACCAAAAAACATAACAGAAGAAAATATTTTATCATCAAGCCAATCTTTACCATAGACAAATTTGATCGAGTTAATACCACATTCCTTTAATATCATCAGATCATCAACAATATGCTCTCCTTTTATCGGATCCTCTCGTTCATATTCTGCGTTCTCTCTTATCAATACACTCGGTTCGCTGTCTGAGCCTTTATTTAATACAATTGTTATATCAGAAATTTTATTTTGTTTGTAGTCATTGATATATTTCTCGTATAAATATTCTCTAACTTGTAAAAATGACAATTTATTTTTTACAATATTTTCATCAAGAACATTTTTCGTTTCTTCCAATGTGTATCCCGTTCTGCCACACTTTGAATTATTCTCAGCAATTATAAAAACGCTTATTGTCATAATTGTGAATAATATTAAAACAACCAGGATAGCATATTTTATAATGTATCTCAAATTATTTTTAGAAAAAATATTCCTAATACCTTTAGTCATTTAAACAAACACTTGCCTTTCTCTTATAACGGTAGATTTGTTCTCACCTGTAAAATTCTTATAGAACCAAAAATTAACATTATGTCGATCAAGATAGTATTGATGTTCTCCTGTAACATAAGCTTCTAATACCATTTCTATGTCATTTGTATATACTTTATCATTATAGTACATAATGTTGCTGGCACCTTGTGCATTTGACACTTCTGAATTGGTACTCAAAACTTTTCCATCATCATTAGTTTTATATGCATCTCCCAACCCCAATGTATGACCGAATTCATGAGCAACAGTAGACTTATAGTTACTATATAAATATGGAGCCAGATTTTTAGAATGCTGTTCATACATATCAATAACTCTAAAAATCTGAGGATTCCAGAAACTTATATTTGACGCTTCAGGTATACCAATTCCTGAATGAGCATATATATATAACATTTTGGGTTCTAAGCATTCCACTGTACTGATCTATGATTTCAACATTAGTTTTAAGTTTAATTTTCATTCCCTTAACAAAATCATATTTAGATCCCTGCAATTCTTCTATAGTCCAATATTCTTCTATTCCCTGTTTGATAGCTTCTCTGACAGTAGAATTACTTCCTTTTAATATTCGATCACAATCACTTCCTACAATTACAGCATATGTCCTTATGCTAACAGTATTGTCTTTTATAGTTATATAATTTGGATTTAGCTCATCCATATGATTACATATATCAGGATATAATGTTTCTAAGGTATTTTTTTTCATAGGATTCAATGCCTTATATCGCAAATCTGACGGATTGGATTCCGACCATATTCTATCACTCCATTTATCATCAATATCTAATATACCATCTCCATCACTATCCTCACTATCCGGGAAAGATTTGACCCAAAGATAAGGTCTGTTATATGGTTTTTCTACCAGAACGCTTACCTCATCTCCGTTTTTAAGCCCGTCACCATCAAAGTCATTATTTCCCTGTACTTCTCCATAAGTTGCAGGTCTTTTATTGTCTCCGTCCTGTGTTGTAAATACATACACTTTAGCACCCGAGCCATACCGCAGCTCACCGCTTATAAGCTTCTTGGTATAATAATCGGATATACCATCATTATTTGAATCTATATTATATTGCTCTTTTATATCTTCAAGATTGTCTCCCAAATTCGAGGCATCCTTTGCATAATAAAATTTACCTCCGGTATTTTGAGATACTTCCGTTAGTATTGATGTATCAGTAATTCCTATACCAATCGTATAAATTGTTATATTATTATCTATAGCAGTATTTACTAATGATGAATATTGGTTCTCATACGTTGTTTGTGGTTCATCAGAGCCATCTGTTATAACTATTATTGTATTTTGATAATTCTTATCTTTGACCGGCACCAACATCTGTATTGCCTCATCAATTCCTGTATAAATGGCAGTGCCACCCCTTGCATACAAACTGTCAATAGAATTCCTCAACAAATTTTTATCTTTTGTCAACCCACAAACAACTGATGAACTATCCTCAAATTTTATCATAGAAAATTCATCATCATCGCCTAAAACATCAGCAAACGATTTCAATACTTCCTTTGTTGTATTTAATTTTGAGCCGCTCATGCTGCCGGAACAATCTACCACAAAGGCAATCCTCAAATTCTTAACACCGGTACCATCTTCATCGGGAGCCTTTATATCTGTGTTCCAAACCTCCTCGAATTTAGT
>CANRDH010000075.1 GCA_947629295.1 uncultured Clostridia bacterium | reverse complement strand
AGTCAGCCTTACGGCTGACGGGCAATTCATCCCACAGCCTTAGAGGCGGGGGACTTCTTGCCCATTTAGGTTAAAAAGCGACCGAAATCAGGATTTAGCATCCTGTTCCGGTCGTTTTCTTAATTGTATGTA
Source organism: uncultured Clostridia bacterium (assembly GCA_947629295.1). Lineage (GTDB taxonomy): Bacteria > Bacillota > Clostridia > Oscillospirales > Acutalibacteraceae > UBA1213. The sequence continues at coordinate 7,189 of CANRDH010000075.1, read as the reverse complement.
GCTTTTAATTTTTTTTGCTTCAATCTGCCAATCTGCCAATCATTTCTAACGGCAGCAAAAATCATACCTGATAATGGTAATAAACCTCCGCCTGCGCTTGCGATGCAACCGCCCCAAAGACACCGGTTAACCCAATAAAAATACACATGACACCGGCCAATATTGACGCTCATCTAATCGGATTTAATACGCTTCAATGTATTTCCGTAAATTGTTTGTGTGCTTATATTTGTAAGTACTTTAAGAGGTGCTTAGTTGTCCTGCTGTCAATTAATTTTAATATCAAAGGATTTTTCGGTATTTTCACTGTATTTCGCTGTATAAAATTTAGAAATTATATGTTTTGCGTTTAATATTAATAATTTGTATGCGTAAATCTTGTAGATTTTATGAATGTCGCGGATTGATTTGTTGAGGGATATGATGTATAATCAAAATGAAATTTTATTTAAAGGAAGATAATTTTGGAAATACTTACTGATTTGTTTTATAACTATTGGGTGTTTGTGCTAATATCATGCATAGGAGCGTATCTTATCAGCAGCATAAATACATCAATCATTGTTACGTATTTTGTCAAGCATCAGGATATAAGGAAGCTCGGCAGCGGTAATGCGGGTTTTACCAATGTTCTTCGCTGTGTGGGAAAGATACCGGCAATAATTACATTTGTCGGTGATTTTCTTAAGGGCGTCATATCTGTTCTGATACCGTATTTTCTGACATTCGGCTGGGACAGTCCGGAACAACAGCTGCAAAGATCCCTGCTTATGTATCTTGCGGGTCTGTTTGCCGTGCTGGGACATATGTTTCCCGTTTATTATAAATTCAAGGGCGGAAAGGGTGTCGTTACAACAGCTTCCGTTGTAATTATGACTGATTGGCGTGTGCTTGTGGTTGAGCTTATACTGTTTGCCTTGTTATTTGCTTTTACCAAAACCATTTCTAAATGCTCGCTTGTATGCTCGGCTTTGTATCCGTTTGCCGCGGCAGGTTTAAGACTCTTTGACAGAGCCGGAATACTTCCTGCACTTGCACCTGTAAAATATACGTCTGTGGTATTTATTGTGTGCGTATTCGTTATTACATTTATAAACGGCCTGGTTATAATAATAAGACATAAGGATAACATTAAAAGAATTATAGAGGGAAATGAAAATAAGATCACCGCAGGCCGAAAGTAAAAATGCTTTTGTGATCGGGGAGTAAGCTTCCCGATTATTTTATTGAATTAATATTATGAATATAAATGAAAATAGCAGAAATACTGATGTATCTTCTTTTTATCGGTTGAAATATTTATCGTAATATGATATATTATATAAGCAAAATCGGTAATTTTACAAGGAAAGGAGGTATTTTATGAATTATGTACTTGATTTGACGGTGATCGCCATTGTTGCTGTATTTGTAATAAGCGGATTTAAAAGAGGATTGATAAATTCTGTCGTGCATTTTGTAGGAGCGGGTGTTGCGTCAGTAATATCAACACTTGTTGCCTCTTTCCTTTCCGGTAATCTCTACTACAGCTTTATAAAGTCAAAAATAATCGAAGAGGCCGAAAAAAATATGCCGCAGATAACTTTGAATACAAAACCCGATGATATATCAGATGCGCTTATGAAGGATCTCCCGGATTTTGCCAAAAATGCATTGGATATGGTCGGTGTAGACAAGAACAAGCTTTCAAATGAAATAAAAAATGCAGCTATTGATACTCCGGAATTGGTAGAAGGACTTATACGCCCGATTATATTGAAATTGCTTACAATAATTCTTGCATTGGCATTGTTTACTATTCTGGTTGCGGTAATATCCCTGACGACAAGATCACTTACGTCTGCCATTGATGTTATGGGATTGAGCTTCGTAAATAAGTTTTTCGGGGCAGTGCTTGGAATACTTGCAGCAGCTGTCATAATAATGATTTTATCACTTGTTATTTACATACTGATTGTATTTTTGCCGACAGATTCCTCTGATATTTTAAGGGAAAGTATTGATTCCACGTTTTTGCTGAAATTTATATACAACATTAACATACCCGAAATGATTATTACGGGAATAATAGCTCCGGGATAATTCATAATTGTATCACAATACTTCAAAAATTCAGATAATTAATGAATACTGAGTTAAAAAATTAAAGTTTATGTATGTTTTGCAATAAGCCGCTATTATTTTCTTTTTTTTATAGACAGAGGCTTATAAAATATGTTATGATAACTAAATAGGGATGCATGACCCCGAAATACTCCGATATACGGTGTTGATGGAGAAAGGAGAAAAAGAAAATGATGTTATGCAGCAAATGCAATAAAAGACCTGCGGTAGTGTTTGTATCAAGTTCTGCCGATACCTCAAATACAGTAGGATATTGTCTTGTATGTGCAAAGGAGCTTGGCGTTAAGCCGGTTACCGATATAATGGAAAAAATGGGAATATCCGAAGAGGATATTGACAGTATTCAGGAGCAAATGGACGATTTAGCCGATTCCGGATTCATGACCGAAGGAGAGGAGTTCGAGGGCATCGGCGAGGAAGACGAAGAAGACGGTGATTTCAGCAGAGGCGGTGCGCCTACCTTTCCGCCGTTCTTCAAAAATCTGTTCGGCTCAAAGAATCCGAGTGAAAAACTCTCCGATAAGGAAAAAAGCGAGGAAAAGCAGAATAAAAAGGAAGCTCAGAAAAAACGCAAGGGCAGAAAACATATTGATTCTTACTGCACTAATCTTACTCAGCGTGCCGCTGACGGCGAGCTTGACAGAATCATAGGCAGAGATAAGGAAATAGACAGAGTTATACAAATACTTTCGCGCCGTACCAAAAATAATCCCTGTCTTATAGGTGAACCCGGAGTAGGAAAGACTGCAATAGCAGAGGGTCTTGCGCTCAGAATATCCGATGGGGATGTTCCGCACAGACTTAAAGATAAGGAAATTCAGCTTCTTGACCTGACTGCTCTTGTTGCGGGTACACAGTTCAGAGGACAGTTTGAAAGCCGTATCAAGGGACTTATCAGCGAGGTCAGGGAAGCAGGGAATATTATACTGTTTATAGACGAGATTCACAGTCTTGTGGGAACGGGTGAATCCGAAGGCTCCATGAATGCCGCGAATATAATGAAGCCCGCGCTTTCAAGGGGCGAAATACAGGTTATCGGAGCAACGACCTTCAACGAATACCGCCGTTTTATTGAGAAGGACGGAGCGCTTGAGAGACGTTTTCAGCCTGTTACGGTTGCTGAGCCGTCTATACAGGATACCATTGATGTACTTGTCGGTGTCAAGAGATATTATGAGGATTACCACAGAGTACATATGTCGGATGATATAGTACGAAAGACAGTCGTTATTTCGGAAAGATATATAACTGACCGTTTTCTTCCTGATAAAGCAATAGATTTGCTTGATGAATCCTGCACCCATGCCTCTTTGAGAAACAGGGATCTCGAAAAATATGACCGTTCCGTGGATAAAATAAAGGAGCTCAAGGCATTTTGTGAAGAACTCGAAAATGAAGAGAATATAGATTATGAGAAGCTGGCGACGGTAAAGACAGATATTGCAAAGATTGAAAAGGACATAGAGGAAATGGACGCACGCGCTCTTTTCGCTGATGTGACGGAGGATGATATTGCCCATGTGATTGAGCTTTGGACAGGAATACCGGCGTCAAAGGTGAAGGAGAATGAACTGAAGAAGCTTTCCGACCTTGAAAGTAAACTGAGCTCCAAGGTTATAGGTCAGGAGGAAGCAGTTGCGGCACTTGCAGCAGCCGTAAAGAGAAGCAGAGTGCAGATAAGTCCCAGAAGGAGACCTGCGTCCTTTATCTTTGTCGGGCCGACAGGCGTCGGAAAAACAGAGCTTGTAAAAGTGCTCGCTTCGGAATTGTTCAACACTCCGGAAACGCTTATACGTCTTGATATGTCCGAATTTATGGAAAAACATTCGGTATCAAAGATAATCGGCTCACCCCCGGGATATGTAGGGTATGACGAGGCAGGGCAGGTAACGGAGAAAATCCGCCGCAGACCTTATTCCGTGCTTTTGTTTGACGAAATAGAAAAGGCTCACCCCGACGTACTCAATATACTTTTACAGATACTTGATGAGGGAACGCTGACGGACGCGCAGGGAAGAAAGGTCAATTTCAGCAATACGGTTATAGTAATGACCTCGAATGCGGGAAGTGACAAGCGTGAAAATGCCCTCGGTTTTGCAAAGACTCAGGATCAGGCAACCAAAGAAAAGGTAATGAAGGCGCTTTCGGAATTTCTCAGACCTGAATTTCTCAGCAGATTGGATGAGATAATAGTATTCAAAAATCTTACCGAATCTGATTTTGTCAAAATATCAGGACTTATGCTTGACGAATATATAGGCACATTGAAGGAAAAGGGCATAACATTCACTTATGACGATAATGCCTGCAAATATCTTGCAAAAAAGGCATATGGAGGTCAGAGCGGTGCAAGAGACCTCCGCAACCTTATACGCAAGGAGGTTGAGGACAAAATTGCAACCTCGATTGTGGACAGTCCCGACGGTATGATTTGCTCAATCAATCTTTCTGCAAAGAACGGAAAGATAAAGCTTGAGGTAAAGTAACAGATGAATATAACCCGCAAATACGTATTTGTGTTTGCGGGATTTATTTTTATGCAGGCAAAAGTCAGATGATTACTTTCCGAATATAAATTGCTGTTATGTAATGGATGCAATTTTTTTGTCCTTTACTGCCGAAAACAATAATTCTCAATTTTTTGATACCTTTAAAAAATTTATAATATTGTAAATTTGCGGTTGAAAAAATACTGAGTATATGTTACAATAAATATAACTGTAAGTATGCGGTATTTTTTGTTTGAATGAATGTTTTTTTGTTGAGATATATGAAGATTTATCGAATAACTGAAAATAGGGAACGTGAGTACAATGAACAGCACAGATAAGGAATTTAACAAAGAAGAGCGAAGGACCAGAATACATAATACATTGATTATTTCAATGACCTTTATATTGGGAATAGCTGTTATTATTTTTTCCTTTTTCCTGATAAGCAATATAATAACCGATAATTCTATCAGTACGATGGAGGAGCTTGCTAACCATGATAAAAAGGCAATAACCTCAAGTCTTGATAACAGATGGGATACACTTGACGGTATAGCGCTGAATATAAGACAGGAGAAATGTGAAACTACGGAGGAGCTTATGCAAAAGCTGAGCTCGTCCAAGTATTTGATAGATTGTATCCGTTTAACTCTTTTTGCGGATAACGGAGATACGCTGAACAGCAGCATGAAGCTTTCAAACAATAAGGAGATGCTTGAGCAATATAAAAAGGCAGGCGAGCGTTTTATATACCGAAGGGATAATCTTGAGGCAAGCGTTGAGGGGCGAAGCGAGATATTGGTAATGGGTATAAAAATCACTCCCTTTACCGTTGACGGAAGAAACTATACCTATCTTGTGTGCAGAATGGATATTAATGCCTTGCAGGATGAGCTGAAGATAGACAGCTACGACGGCAAAGGCTATAGCAGCGTTATAGATAAAAGCGGTAACTATATCGTAAAAATTAACAGGAATAGCAGCGACGGCACGAAGGAGAATTTTTATTCCGAGATAACTGATGAAGGTCTGATGGGAAACTACACAACGGAGGATATTCAGAAGAAGATTGATGATAAGGAGAATTTCTATATTACCCATACGCCTCCAAATGGGGATACCTGCATTATGACCTTTACTCCTATGGAAAATGTTGACTGGTATTTTGTAATGTCGGTTCCTATGTCGGTTTTCTGGAAGCAAAGTGCGTCCATAGCAAGTATTATGGCAATGCTTGTTGTGATTATAATATTAATAGGTGTGTTTGCTTCGATTATTCTTATACGTAAACGTACAAAGACTCTCGCAGTCGAAATACAGCACCGTAAAAAGCTTTCTGAGGCGCTTGCACTCGCCGAACAGGCAAGCAAGGCAAAAACGACCTTCCTTAACAATATGTCGCATGATATCCGTACTCCCATGAATTCAATTATCGGATTTACCGCTCTTGCTATGACGCATATTGACAATAAGGAAAGGGTCAAGGACTATCTTACAAAAATATCAAGGTCGTCAAGTCATCTCCTTTCGCTGATTAATGACGTCCTTGACATGAGCCGTATAGAATCGGGAAATGTTAGCATTGAGGAAAATGCGGAAAATATAGCTGAGATACTTCACAATATATGCAATATTATTCAGGCGGATATCAAGGCAAAACAGCTTGAGCTTTTTGTCGATACGGTTGATGTTAGCGATGAAAATATATATTGCGACAGACTCAGACTTAATCAGATTCTGCTTAATCTTATATCCAATGCGATGAAATTCACAAATCCCGGAGGAACGGTGTCAATCAGAATTACTCAGAAGCCGTGCAAAAGAGAAGGTTACGGTCTGTATGAGTTCAAGGTAAAAGATACCGGTATAGGAATGAGTCCGGAATATGCCAAAGTTATATTTGAGCCCTTTACAAGAGAACGTACCTCAACGGTGAGCGGAATACAGGGAACGGGTCTTGGAATGGCGATAACAAAGAATATCGTCACTATGATGGGCGGCACGATCAATGTTGAAAGTGAGGTAGGAAAAGGAACTGAATTTACAGTAAATCTGGAGCTAAGACTTCAGGATGAAGTTCAGGAAAATCTGCTTATAGAAGAACTTGAGGGTATTCATGCTCTTGTTGTCGATGACGACCTAAACGCCTGCCAGAGTGTATCAAAGATGCTTCGTCAGATAGGGATGAAGGCGGATTGGACAATGTACGGCAAGGAGGCGGTTGCACGTACAGTAGAAGCAATGGAAATGGGCGAAAAGTTTGAGGTATATATCATAGACTGGCTCATGCCTGATATGAACGGTATAGAAACGGCACGACAGATACGTAAGGTTGTCGGTGAGGATGCTCCGATTATAATACTTTCCGCATACGATTGGGGAGATATTGAGGATGAAGCAAGAAAGGCGGGAGTGAACGGTTTTGTGAGCAAACCGCTTTTCGTATCCGATCTGCGTACAACACTTCTGAAGGTATGCGGAAAGGCAGAGGAGCCTCATGCAGAGGAAACGACCGTAAGAAAAGACTTTGTAGGAAAACGTATTCTTCTTGCTGAGGATATAGAGCTTAATCG
>CANRDH010000074.1 GCA_947629295.1 uncultured Clostridia bacterium | reverse complement strand
TCTCCACAAGTCCCTGTATATCAAAATTTTCTGAATATATAGGCATATCGGACTTCTGAATATGCATAAGATATTCTATATTTCCCTCCGGTCCTTTTATGGGGGAATAATCGAGCCCAAGTACGCTGTATCCGTTTCCAAGGCAAAAATTATATATTTTTTCTATCACCTCGACGTGTATATTCTTATCCCTTACAACACCGTTTTTTCCTATCTTTCCGCGTCCTGCCTCAAACTGAGGCTTTATAAGGCAAACTGCACACGCGTCCGGTTTCAATAACGATCTTACTGCAGGTAAAACAAGTTCAAGGGAAATAAAACATACATCAACACTGAAAAAATCTATTTCATCAGGTACCTTCTCCCTTGTTATATATCTTATATTTGTCCTTTCAAGATTAACCACCCTGCTGTCATTTCTCAGCTTCCAATCGAGCTGTCCGTAGCCAACATCTATCGAATATACCTTTTTTGCTCCGTTTTGCAGCATACAGTCGGTAAAACCGCCTGTGGATGCTCCTATATCCATGGTTATTTTATCGCTCAGGTTTAGAGAAAAAGCTGTCATAGCCTTTTCAAGCTTAAGACCTCCGCGGCTTACATATTTCGGCTTATTTCCCCTCAGTTCAAGCTTAATGTTTTCGGGATAGGCCGTGCCGGGTTTATCGGATTTCTGATTATCAACATAAATGACTCCCGCCATTATAAGAGCCTTTGCTTTCTCCCTGCTTTCGGCAAGACCTCTTTCATAAACCAATACATCCAGTCTTTTTTTATCCGACACCTATATTTCACCCCCGATTAAAACTAATAAATATCAATCCATACCACTGAGTACGGTTTTTTCTATACCACCGGCATCAAGACCGAGCTTTGCAAGTGAAGAGGCAACCTTTGCCTGCCTGACAAAATCGTTTATTGCGGTAAGACTGAATTTTCCCTCAAAACCATTCTGATACATACGAAAGCCAAAGCTTTCCCCTATACCGCCGCCTTTTATTCCCTCTTCAAAGAAATATACTTCCCCAAAACTCATCGCCTCAGAAACAGCCTTTTCATTGATCGGCTCTATTTTGTTAAGCTTTAATATACAGACATCTACACCCTGTGTTTCAAGAGCTTTTGACGCGATACAGGCATTGGAAAAAATTCTTCCGTAAGTCACTATAAGCTTATGAGATTTTTTATTACCGACAAATGTGTAATCCTTGCCGTCATATTTATAATCCTCCGGCAAATAAAGCTCTCCTCCTCTGGGATATCTTACCGCAGCAATATTCGGAGTATTATATATTGCACTATGAAGCATTTCCCTGAGTTCTGAAAATGATGAGGGGGCAAAAACCGTAATATTAGGAATTGTACTGAGAAAAGCAACATCAAATATACCCTGATGCGTTTCTCCGTCCTCTCCGACTATACCTGCCCTGTCCACTGCAAGAACAATATGAAGCTTTTGCAGGGCGGCATCATGCAGTATCTGGTCATAGCTTCTTTGAAGAAAGGTAGAATACACCGCAAAAACAGGAATCATTCCTCCTGCCGCAAGACCTGACGCAAAGGTTACGGCGTGCTCTTCGGCTATACCTACATCAAAGAAACGATTTTTATATTTCTGCGAAAAGTCGCTAAGTCCTGTACCCATAGCCATAGCCGCTGTTATCGCACATATTCTTTTATCGCTTGCGGCAGTCTCGCATATAAATTCACCAAAAACATCTGAATAGCCCTTTGCCGAGCTTTTCGGTTCTCCCGTTTCCATATCAAATGCTGAAATTCCGTGGTAATCTTTCGGATTCTTTTCGGCAAATTCATATCCCCTGCCCTTAACGGTGCAGACATGTAGAAAGACAGCGTTTCTTGAATACTTAGCGGCTATCAGTGCAGATTGAAGCTGCTGTATATTATGACCGTCAAGCGGTCCGTAGTAGTTGAAGCCGAGCTGCTCAAACATGTTTTTTCTGTTTCCGAAAAGATTAATTTTTATCCAATTCTTTATTTTTCTGATAGTGTTTGTAATTTTTCTTCCCACTTTGTTAAATCTGTCAAGTCTGTTGTGAACCCTTGACTTCGCTCTTATATACGACGGCTGTATCCTGAGCTTTGTAAGATAACGCGCCATTGAGCCGACATTCTTTGAAATAGACATCTTATTGTCATTAAGAATGACGATAAGTCTTTCCTTTGAACGCCCTGCACAGTTAAGTCCCTCAAAAGCCAGTCCGCCCGTCAATGCTCCGTCACCTATTACAGCTATGGTAAAATTCTTTTCATTATTCAGGCTGTCCGCACAGGCTATACCGAAAGCAGCAGAAACAGACGTACTGCTGTGTCCGGTATCAAATGCGTCATATATACTTTCATTTCTTTTTGGAAAACCCGAAAGTCCATTTTCAGTTCTTATGGTATTCAGCGTATCATTTCGTCCGGTGAGAAGCTTATGAGCATAGCTCTGATGTCCCACATCCCATATAATTTTATCATTCGGCAAATCAAACACGGTATGCAGAGCAATTGTAAGCTCAACAACTCCAAGATTGGACGCAAGATGTCCTCCGTTTTCGGAAACTGTATCCACTATTTTCCTGCGTATTTCTTCGGCAAGAGTATTTAATTCGTCGGCAGACAGCTTTTTGAGATCGGACGGTGATTTGATACCGCTTAAAATGCTGTTGTCTGTCATATTTATAATCTCCGATATAATTCCCTAAACATAGCTTTCATATTGCAATGATGAGCCGTACATAGGGGCTTATTATATATTGTGCAGATCTGTAAGCTGATCATACACTCTTTTTACCTTCCATACCCTGTTATCCAAAGCAGTTTTTAACCGGAATAATACTGAATATTCCTCCCGGTAAAAGCTCTGTTAAACTTAAACAGAGTAATTATACCATATTTAGACAAAATATTCAATCACTTTTCCCTTTTCAACAGATAATAGGCAAAATCCTTAAGCTTTTGGGATGCATTTCCGAATATTTCAAGTGATAAAATCGCATTATCCGTCAATTCTTCGGCAAGTCTGCGGCATTCTTCAAGTCCGAGCAAGGCTGCATACGTTGACTTTTCATTCTCATTATCACTTCCCACGGGCTTCCCAAGCTCCTCCGTTGTAGAGGTAATGTCAAGCATATCATCAATTATCTGAAAAGCCAGGCCTATATCCGAAGCATATTCACAGGCTGCCGAAATTTGAGCGTCCGAGGCACCTGCTGATATACAGCCGAGCTTTGCAGCCGCTATCATAAGCGCACCTGTTTTTTTATTATCCATAATTTTAAGATGCTCTGCAACTACTCTTTTGCCCTCGCTTTCAAGGTCTATCATCTGACCTCCGAGCATACCGTTTACTCCTGCACATTCTGCAAGGACCTTTACAGCTTTTGCACATTTCTCATATCCGTTAAGTCTTACCGCTTCTTCGGAAACCAATGTTTCAAATGCAAATGTCAGAAGTCCGTTTCCTGCAAGCAATGCTGTTGCTTCCCCGAAAACCTTATGATTTGTAGGTTTGCCTCTGCGTAAATCATCATTATCCATACATGGCAAATCATCATGGATAAGCGAATATGTATGTATCATCTCAAGAGCGCAGGCAAACGGCATAGCGGCCTCCTCACTGCCGCCGCAAAGCTTTGCAAATTCAACCGTCAGCATTGGGCGCACTCGTTTTCCGCCTGCCATAAGGCTGTATTCCATTGATGAAATGAGCTTTTGTATATCCTCATTATCCCCTTTGGGTAAATATGAAATAAGCTTTTGCTCAATCCTGTCCGTAAATTGCGACATTATTTTTCCCCCTGTTCATGTTCTGATATATCCGTTATTTTCTGCTCAGCATTTTTCAGTATTTCATAACAATCCGCCGAAAGCCTTGTCCCTTCTTCAAAAAGCTTTATTGATTCCTCAAGTGAAAGTTCTCCGCTCTCAAGCTTTTCAACAATTTCTCCCAATCTTTTTACTGATTCCTCATAATTAAATTCAGACATCACTATCCGTCCTTTCTGTAATTGTACAGTTTACGCTTCCGTCATAAAACCTGACATTAATTTTATCTCCTGCGGCGACATCGCTGACAGAATTAATTATTTTGTTGTTTTTTGACGCTACCGAATAACCTCTTGTCAATACTTTAAGCGGGCTAAGTGCGTCAAGCTTTGCCGCGGCAGATGAAAACTCCTTTTGTTTATCAGAGATAAGCATCCTGTATGAGGATTTCATACGTGAAGATAAGCTATAAAGCTCCCTGATTCTGCTCATAATCAAATCAAGCGGATATCTCATCACCCGTGATCGAGCAAACTTGTCAAGCATTTCCTTGTGAATATTAAGACTTCTTTTGAATGAGGATATTATCTTTCTTTGATAATACTCTATTTCTTCAAACATTTCTCCCTCTTCCGGGGAAATAATTTCCGCTGCTGCCGACGGTGTGGGGGCCGCGACATCGGCGGCAAAATCGCACAAGGTGGTATCAGTCTGATGACCAACACCTGAAACAATCGGAATTTCGCACTCATATACAGCACGTATGAGTTCTTCATCATTAAATGCAGACAAATCCTCAGAGGAGCCTCCCCCTCTTCCTATTATTATCACATCGGCGCATTTCATACTGTTAAAACGTCTTACTGCGGCTGTGATCTCAGGTGCGGCATTTACGCCCTGTACGTGGACAGGACATAAAATTATTTCCCCGATAGGATATCTTCTGAAAAGAATATTACATATATCCTCAACCGCCGCACCGGTATCCGATGTAATTATTCCTATTCTTTTCGGATACATCGGCAAAGGCTTTTTATGCTCAGCAGAAAACAAACCTTCTTTCTCAAGCTTTTTTTTGAGTTCGTCAAAGGCAATACTTAATTCTCCAGTTCCAACCGGTCTCATATCCTGAATATAAAACTGATACTGACCTGTTTTGGAATACAGCGCCGCCTTCCCCCTCACAATAACCTCCATACCGTTTTCAGGGGCAAACTTGAGCCTTGAGGCAAATTGAGAGAACATTACAGCGCTTATACTGCTGTCGGAATCCTTAAGCGTCATATACAAATGCCCCGACTGATAATGATTTTTAAAGTTTGATATTTCCGCCGACATCAGTATGTTGTTAAGATGGATATCTTCATCCAGCAGTGATTTTACATATGTGTTAAGTCCGGAAACCGTCAGCAACGGCATAAGCATCATCTCTTTTAATCAAATTTTATTTGTGCGTCCTGCACATCAGGCAAATCAAGACCAAGGTGCAGACAGCCTGCACGGGTTATGCAGCGTCCCCTCGGAGTTCTGTTAAGAAAGCCTATCTGCATAAGATACGGCTCAATCACATCCTCAATGGTGACAGCCTCTTCGCCTATCGCGGCGGCAAGTGTTTCAAGTCCGACCGGTCCTCCTTTATAGAATTTTACAATTGCGTTGAGCATACGCCTGTCGTTTGAATCAAGTCCCAACTCATCTATTTCAAGTCTTTCAAGTGCTGTTTGGGCAGTTTTCAGGGTTATTACCCCGTTTGACAACACCTGTGCAAAGTCACGGACTCTTTTTAACATTCTGTTTGCTATTCTCGGAGTTCCCCTTGAGCGTGAGGCTATCTCCAATGCACCGTCGGGCTCAATCGGTATATTCAAAATCAAAGCACTTCTGTTTACTATCGCAGCAAGCTCCTCCGGAGTGTACAACTCAAGTCTGAGAGAAACTCCGAAGCGGTCACGAAGCGGCGCCGTAAGCTGACCTGCCCTTGTAGTGGCTCCGACAAGTGTAAAATGCGGGAGAGGAAGATGATATGAAGCCGCCATTTGTCCTTTTCCCGTTACTATATCAATGGCAAAATCCTCCATTGCAGGGTACAGTACTTCCTCAACGGCACGGGATATACGGTGTATTTCATCTATAAATAATACATCGCCCTCATTAAGGTTTGTAAGCATAGCCGCCAAATCCCCCGGCTTCTCTATCGCCGGACCGGAGGTTATACGAAAGTTTACACCCATCTCATTTGCTATTATTCCCGAAAGCGTTGTTTTCCCCAGACCCGGAGGACCGTATAAAAGAACATGGTCGAGTGATTCGCCTCTCTGTTTTGCCGCCTCAATAAAAACCGCAAGATTCTGTTTTACTTTGTCCTGTCCTATATAATCATCAAGCGTTCGTGGACGAAGCGGGTTATCGTCTCCGTTTTCACCCATTATTTCCGTCGGGGAAACTATTCTGTTTTCAAAATCAAAATCTTCCATTGGCTTTCCTCACTGTTTTATTTTTTACCTATAGCCTTAAGTGTTTCGCTTATTATACTTTCAACGGGCAGATTCGGGTCAATATCTCCCATAAACGGAGTAACATCATCGGGTGAATAGCCGAGCACTGCAAGCGCTCCAAGCGCCTTCGATATATTTCCTTCCGATATTACAGCAGGTGACGTACCTCCTGACGTAATATCGGCACTGCCCGTGGGTGAGATGTTTTTCACCTTATCCTTAAGCTCAAGAGCTATTCTTTGTGCAAGTTTATTTCCTACACCGCTTGCTTTTGTAAGCTTCCTGCTGTCACCGGCAGAAACCGCAACAGCTATCTGTTCCGGAGTAAATTCAGACAAAAGTGCTATTGCAACCTTCGCTCCTACTCCGCTTATCGCAGTAAGAAGCTTAAAACAATTAAGCTCGCTCTGCTCTGCAAATCCGCAAAGCTCAACAGCATCCTCCCTGACTATCATATGCGTATAAATCATAGCCTTTTCGCCGGTTGACGGCAGCGCACGTATTGTATTCATTGTCGTAAGACATTTATAGCCTACTCCGCCGCATTCTATCACTACCATATTAGGCTCTGTATGTATAATTTTTCCGTTAAGACTGTATATCATTCTTTCCCTCTCCTGTTATTTCTGACCGTGAAATTCCTTTTCGACAAATCCAAGCTCCCGCATACCGATAAAGCCTTCTCCCTCAAAATCCATTCTTATTACATACGGCATATAATCTATTATCCTCATAAAACCGTCAAGACCAAAGGAATTATCATAGTAATTTATTATCAGGCTCAAAGCAGTACCATGCGTCCCAATAAGCACGGATTTATCACTGTACTTTTTCAATATATCATTAACAGCGGCAATATTCCTTTTTTGGCAGTCACCAAGACATTCTCCGCCCTCCTCACAATACGAAAAGTCCGACCAGCGTCTTTTGAAAAGCTCATAATTATTTCCTGCCTGTCCCTTATCACGTTCACGCAGGCGTATATCTGTAAAAATATCAAGTTTATGTTCCTCGGCACACGGTCTTATTGTTTCAATACTTCTTCGGTACGGACTTGAAATCGC
>CANRDH010000073.1 GCA_947629295.1 uncultured Clostridia bacterium | reverse complement strand
CTTCCCCACCGAACTTGCCCGTGGGGGCTTCCCCACCGAACTTGCCCGTGGGGGCTTCCCCACCGAACTTGCCCGTGAGGGCTCCCCCACCGAACTTGCCCGTGAGGGCTCCCCCACCGGTCAATCGGAAGTCCTTCCGGAAAGCGGAATATACTCCTTGTTGTGAACCATTGAACGATAGGCGGGACGGATTATCCTTCCGCCGTATGTAACTTCTTCAATCCTGTGAGCACACCAACCGGCAATCCTCGAAACAGCAAACAACGGGGTGAACATTTCACTCGGTATTCCTAACATATCATATACCAGTCCCGAATAAAAATCAACATTTGCACATATAACCTTTGAACTTCCCTTAACCTCCTTCATAACCTTAGGGGTAAGTTTTTCAACTGTCTTATAAAGCTCAAATTCATCAGTCATATCTTTCTCAGCGGCTATCTTTTCCGCTGTTTTCCTCAAAATAACCGCACGGGCGTCTGAAAGAGTGTATATAGCGTGCCCGAAACCGTATATAAGCCCTGAACCGTCGCCCTTTTCCTTGCGTATAACCGAAGCAAGAAAATTATATATCTGCTCCTCGTCCTTCCAGTCCTTAACATTTTCCATAAGCTCATTCATCATTGTACGTACTCTCAGGTTTGCACCGCCATGCCTCGGACCCTTAAGCGAACCGATAGCTGCGGCTATCGCCGAATATGTATCCGTTCCCGAGGACGAAAGCACCCTTGTGGTGAATGTAGAGTTGTTTCCGCCTCCGTGCTCTGCATGAAGTATCATACAAAGGTCAAGCAGCTTAGCCTCAGAATCGGTAAATTTCATATCAAATCTGAGCGCACGCAATATAGATTCGCTTGTAGAAAGCTTAAGGTCCACAGGGTGAAAAAACATACTTTTCTTATCAAAAGCCCTTCTCTTGACCTGATATGCATAGGTCATAATAGTAGGAAGAGACGCAATAAGCTGTATAGACTGCCTCATCGTATTTTCAAGGGATGTATCATCCGGATTCGGATCTGTCGTATAAAGTCCAAGCACAGAATGTGCAAGCTTATTCATTATATCCTCCGAGGGAAATTTAAGTATCATATCCTCGGCAAAATTATGCGGCAGTTCACGGTAATGTCCGAGTATATCCTTAAAACGGCTCAAATGTGCCTCGTCCGGCAAATTGCCGAAAAGCAGAAGCCATACCGTTTCCTCAAATCCGAAACGGTCTTCCTTAACACAGGCGTCTATAATATCATTCACATCATATCCCCTGTATGTAAGCTTACCCTCATCAGGTATCCTTTCACCGTCAGCAATAAGAAATCCGTGAACATTACATATATTTGTAAGTCCCGCCATAACGCCTGTCCCGTCAGGATTCCTCAGTCCTCTCTTGACACCGTAGGTTAGATAGTCTTCATTGTTAAAGCCATTATGTCTGCGATATTCATCGCAAAGCTCAGCAAGCTTATTATTGTAAAAATCCTTAGTATCCATTTTCCGCCCCATCCTTTATCTCTTTATCTGTTTTCCCATATTCCTCTGAAGGCGAATATAAAACCGCTCAATATCATATAATCATATATCGGCAGTCATGTACAATACCCTTAAAACCGTTCCGGCGACAGACCGCCTTCAAACGAATTTGAAAGGCACCATCGCCTAACATATATTTTAACTTTTTTTTGCGGTTATGTCAAGGAAGACGAATACTTATTTGAAAAAATGTGAGGTAAAATATGAGAAAGAGAATATTTATGGCAATTTTTTGCTTTTTAGTAATGGCAGCGCTCCCCCTTCTGTCCGCTAAAAACGGAATAGCCCTTTCGGATAACGAAATCACCCCAACCTTATCCACAGAAAGCTCTGCTGCAGCAAAAAGCGACAAGAGCAGCCCGGAAAAATCAGATAAAACAGAACCCGCAGGCAATACCGAGTCCTCAGACAAAGAAGAAACCTCCGATTCTGACAAAAAATCGGAGCAAAAATTCAAAATACTTGATACATCAAGTGACAAAATCATATCCGTCAGTGATAGGGAGTTCTGTTACGGCGCTCTGGCTTACGAAATGCCCCCGTCCTTTGAGGAAGAAGCACTTAAGGCGCAGACCGTCGCACTTTACACATATTTTTGCAGACTGAGAAATATACAAAAAGAAACTCCCGATGATGACCTTAAGGGAGCAGATTTTTCAGCAAATTTATCGGAGAATCAATTTTACCTGAGTGATGAGCAATTACGTAAAAAATGGGGAAATCTTTATGATGACAGCATAAAAAAAATACATTCTGCCGTTGATTCGGTTTTCGGCAAGGTTCTGACGGACACAAACGGCGAGTTGATAGACGCCTGCTATCATGCGATATCAAGCGGTACAACGGAAAATGCAAAGGATATATTCGGTAAGGATTGCGAGTATCTTATTGCCGTCCCCAGTCCCACGGATATAAATGCACCGGATTATCTGACAAAATGCAGTTTCACCAAAGATGAATTCAAAGAAAAAATATCCTCGCTCAGCAAGGACATAAAGCTTCCGGAAAAACCCGAAAACTATATAGGTGCAATAAAGCGCACTCCATCAGGGTCTGTCACAGAAATCACCATAGGAGGGGAAAAATTTACAGGCTCGGATATCAGATCAGCCTTTGGGCTCAGAAGTGCTGCCTTTGAAATAAATTATGCGGACAATAAATTCAGCTTTACTGTCAAGGGCTACGGTCACGGAGTAGGACTGAGCCAATGGGGAGCGCAAGGTATGGCAAAGCAGGGAGCAGGATATGAGGAAATTCTTAAACACTACTACCAAAAAGTAAAAATCAAAAATTAGAAGTATAACTACAAATTATCCTATAATTTTGGGTATTATATCTATGGGTCTTTCAACAAAATCAGGAACGCCTACGGTATAAAGCTCTTTCATTTCTTCCTTTGAGCCATATCCGAAAAGACAGCCTATAAAACCAACTCCTGCTTTTGACGCACCGTCTGCGTCAAATCCGGTATCTCCTATCATGACTATTCTGTCATCTTTACTCTTTCGCAAGTCATCTATAACATAGTTTATTACGTCAAGCTTACTCAGTCTCGGCTTGGAACCTTCCTCAAGCTTTCCGTCAACGGCGGTAGAACCGCCGATTTTGTCAAAAAAGGCTTCTATCCCCAGCATATTTATAATTCTGTCGGTAAATTTTTGGTATTTTGAAGACGCAACGCCCAGTCTCACACCGGCATCCTTCAGGCTGCGGAGTACATCTGTCATCCCGTCATATACCCTGTTTTTATAAATACCGCTTTCGATATAATTTCTCTTATATATCTCCACCGCCTTCAGTGCATCCTCATGCTCAAAACCGCAGTTTACAAGACTGTTATACATAGGCGGCCCGATAAAGCTCCTGATGACAGATTCCTTTGGCATGGGCCTTTTCGTTTCCTTAAAGACCATACGCACACAATCCAGAATTCCCTCGCCCGATTCGCTCAAAGTACCGTCAAGGTCAAATAATGCGATATCATATTTTCTTACCATTCTTCTACTCACTTTCCCAACGGATAGCTTTCCTTGCGTCCCAAAAAAGATATAACCAGCTTATATGTGCCGTCATCCGTCTTTTCAATTTTATATTCGCCATTATGAGCAGAACAGCTTATGATCTTCTTTGCAAAAACTCCGTTTACGTTATATACATCAATATTGTAAAAGCTCGGCATTTCATCATGCCACTCCCCGAACACTGTGACCGTTTCACTTTTAGCTAACAGAAATTCTCTTCCGTCGGATGCCGATATATTTTCAATTTCATATACATGATAGGACGGGCGTATGGTTTCAAGCACCCCAAACACAATGATAATAACCGCAAGGACGATTGACATAATAAGACATCCTTTGTCCCCCTTGACCTTGACCCCCATTTTCTTTGATACTGTATTGGCTTTTATAAGACCGATTATCAGAAAAATACACGGAACAAGATAAAGATAAAGCACATATGACGTGCATATCATGCCTCCTATATAGAACTCTATATTCAAAAAATACCTTGCCAGATTAAGCACCAGTATAACACTGAACAAAATAAGACCGATATCATAAAGTCTTTTTCCCGATTTGTATGAAGGATCATCCTTGATTATATCGGGATCTTTCTTTTTGCTTACAACCCCTTTTTCCTCATTTTCTTTTTGCTCTTCCAAAGCTTTCTTTTCACTGTTTTTTTCATTGATTATTTCGTTTTTCATATTAAACCCCCGTATTTGTTATAATATATTCAATACCCTGACATATACCGAATATGACAGGCTGATGTACAAGATATATAATCAAAGAATATTTTCCCATGATTGAGAAGAAAGGAACATAGTTTTTATAAGCCGCCTTTGGAAATTTCTTTTGAGCCGCAAGTCTTCCGAAAAAGCCTCCTGCAAAAAACAGAAACATCCACGGAAATAATGAAAAATAATCGCTTGAATAAAATCCCTTGCCAATAAAACCGAAAGGGTACAAAAAATCGGTATTATACAATTCCGCAGGCAAACCTAATGTCCATATAAAAGGTATTCCTATATATCCTGCGGTAACTCCGAATGTAAGTACAAAGAGCGCTGCATTTACAGCTACGCCTATCCACATAGGAATGAAGCTGCATAGCTTTGAAAGTATCCCGTAAAGCATCATACATATCGACAGCATATGGAGTATTCCGAAACGTATCACAGCATTGCTCCCAACCGCAAAATATGTAACCACAGTCAGGATAAATGCTATAAAAAAGAGTTTTGCACCTCTTTCTATATTTGAATGACTCAGGTTTGAGCATATACCCGATATAAAAATAAACAGTCCCGCAAAAAACGGTTCGGCAGGTTCAAAGAAATTCAGCAGTATTTTTCCCCAATCCCAATTAAAAAGCATTCCCACTGTATAAAATGCATGATAAAACACCATACAGAAAATAGCAAAGCCTCTGAGCTCGTCGAGAAGATAAATTCTTGATTTATTCTTTGTCTTGTATTCCGACAATGATTTTCCCCCCCCTAAATATACAGCCGATTTTAAAAATCGGGAGATAAGGTTTTATTTTTTATATTTCTGTGCTATACTTATATTATCTTATGTAAAACATTATAGCAGTAAAATCAAGTTTAATCAAGAACAGAAAGGAGTTTTTGAAAAATGAATGATATAAAGACGGGAATTGTCAATAAAATAACAATCACCGTTGAGCCGTCGATGCTTGCCGTCAATGTAGGCAGCGGCACGTTGGAGGTTCTTGCCACACCGACGGTTGCCGCGCTCATGGAAAGGGCAGCCTGCGAGCTTATACAGCCCTATCTTCCTGAGGGCATTACAACCGTCGGCACTATGATAACTATTAACCATTTGAGCTCAACTCCGCTCGGTGCAGAGGTAACGGCAGAGGCTAAGCTTACAGATACGGCAGACAGAAAATATACCTTTGAGCTTACTGCAAGAGATAATGCAGGAGTTATAGCAACAGGAAAACACGAAAGATTTACCGTCAAATCCGAAAGGTTTACGGAAAAGACAAATTCAAAGCTAATAAATAAAGGAAATAATAAAATTTAAAAATCGTTGAATTATTACGAAAAAATGATATAATTAATATTATTCGGAGTAAAAAGAGGAGGATCATATATGCATAAACATATCGGTGAAAAATATTATATCACCACACCAATTTACTATCCGTCCGGTAACCCGCATATCGGTCATTGTTATACAACAACAGCCTGCGACTCGATTGCCCGCTACCGCAGGATGCAGGGTTATGATGTAATGTTCCTTACAGGTACAGACGAGCACGGTCAGAAAATTGAGCAAAAGGCCGCTGAAATGGGCGTTACACCGCAGGAATATGTTGACGGGATCGTAGAGATTTTTAAAAAGCTATGGGACTTTATGAATATAAAATATGACAGATATATCCGAACAACCGACGATTATCATGTCGGGGCGGTTCAAAAAATATTCAAGGAGCTGTATGACAGGGGATATATCTATAAAGGCGAATATAAGGGTAAATACTGCACCCCCTGCGAAAGCTTCTGGACAGATTCTCAGCTTGTTGACGGAAAATGTCCCGATTGCGGAAGGGATGTAGTTGAGGCAAGGGAGGAAGCCTATTTCTTCAAAATGTCGCCGTTTGCCGAAAGAATTGAAAAGCTTCTTACCGAAACCGATTATCTGCAGCCCAAAACAAGGGCTGTTGAGCTTGTAAACAACTTCATACGTCCCGGACTTGAAGATCTATGCGTCTCAAGAACAAGCTTCAGTTGGGGTATTCCCGTTACGTTTGACGAAAAGCACGTTGTATATGTATGGATAGACGCACTTTCAAACTATATAACTGCTCTCGGATATAATAACAGCCGCTATAACGATTATGATAAATTCTGGCCGGCTGACGTTCACATGGTTGCAAAGGATATCATGCGTTTCCATGCCATAATATGGCCCGCTATGCTGATGGCTCTGGAGCTGCCTCTGCCGAAGCACCTTGCCGTGCATGGGTGGATAACCTTCAACGGTCAGAAGATGAGCAAATCCCTCGGGAATATCGTTGACCCGTTTATACTCGGCGAGCGTTACGGTGCCGACGCAATTCGCTATCATATCATGAGAGAAATGGCTCTCGGCTCGGACAGCTCTTTCTCCAATGAAATTATGATCAACCGCATTAATACCGACCTTGCAAACGGTCTTGGAAATCTCGTATCAAGAACTGTGGCAATGGCGGAAAAATATTTCGGCGGAGCTCTTCCCGAAGAAAGAGAAGCGGGAGAATTCGATGATGAGCTTATCTCTGCCGCAACAGCTCTTTCGGATACCGTGGACGAATATATAGACAAAACTCAGCTTAATAATGCTCTTGCAGAAATATTTAAGGTCGTATCCCGTGCCAACAAATATATTGACGAAACATCTCCATGGATTCTTGCAAAGGATGAAACAAAAAGAGTTCGTCTTGCAACGGTGATTTATAATCTTCTCGATACAATACGGATCGTTTCCACTCTTCTTTCCGCATTCATGCCCACGACCATGCCTAAGGTATGGGAGCAGATTGGTGCATCGGAAAGTGATGTCGCATATGATAATGCGGCAACCTTTGGGGTCCTTCCCAAAAATGTCACTGTGCGCAAGGGAGAGATAATCTTCCCGAGAATTGATGTGGAAAAGGAAATAGATGAGCTTAATAAGCTTATAAAAACCGATAAGCCGGAGGAAAAGCCTGCCGAAAAACCGGAAAAGCCGGAAGGTCTTGCCATGATAGGAATTGAGGATTTTGCCAAAATTGAGCTTACTGTCGCAAGGATAACAGACTGTGAGCCAATTAAAAA
>CANRDH010000072.1 GCA_947629295.1 uncultured Clostridia bacterium | reverse complement strand
AATAAAATCGGTCATGCCAAAAAAGACATGACCGATTTTAGTGAATTTAAAAGCAGAAAATCACTCCTGCTCTTCCTTCATTTTTGCGAAACACTCGCTGCAATATACAGGGCGATCCTCGCGCGGTTTAAACGGAACAACCGCTTCCTTGCCACAGGCTGCACATACTCCCGTGAACATCTCACGGTTACCTCTCTGACTGTTCTTTCTTGCATTGCGGCATTCCTTGCATCTCTGGGGCTCATTCTCGAAGCCCTTTGAAGCATAAAACTCCTGTTCTCCGGCAGTAAATACAAATTCTGCGCCACATTCCTTGCAAACTAAAGTCTTATCCTCGTACATTTGTTTTACCTCGCTTTGGTATTAAAAAATTTTCGCCCTACGGACGGAATTGCACCGCCACCTTTGAATAAAGTCAACGCTCTCCTTATATAAGCTACATGGGCATATGATCATAACCTTCTGTACAAGCCCTTCATTTTTCTGCGAACTCTCTGCATCGCATTATCACAGGACTTTACAGATATACCAAGCTTTGCGGAAATTTCATCATACGTCTTACCGTCGATATACAGCACAAGAACCTGCATTTCCCTGTCAGAAAGATTTTTATGTGCAAGCTCCATAAGCTCTCTCATTCCCTCATCAGCCATCAGTACGCTTTCCGGCTCCGTTTGCGGGTCGGAACGCTCATCATGCTGACTGTCCAGAGAAACAGCTATATTATTGATCCTGTTCCTGTTATTATTGACCGTTCTGACCGCAGATATAAGACGATTCCTTATACACACAGACGCATAGGTACGAAAGGACGCTCCTCCCTCTCTCATATCATAGGATTTAACGGCAGAATGCAATGCAATAAGACCTTCCTGGAAAAGATCCTCCGCCTCAACTCCCATGTCGTATAAATCAGCTGATCTGTTGCGTATAACAACTATATAACGGACGGACAATTCTCCAAATGCATCCTGAACACCGCTGTTATACAGCTCAACCAGTTCCTCGTCGCTGAGAAGCTCATATTTTTTCGGAAACTCAACCTCCTGCATTTATACACCTCTTAATCGTCCGTACAGATTAATAATACACTATTTTTTTTAATAAGTCAATCAATTTTTATAAATAAAGTAAAAAACTACCATATTTTAGCAAAATTACAAAAAACTTTCTATTTGCTTTGTGTATATTCACGATTATTTTATATTCAGATTTTTTGAGCTTTTTCGTAATTTCCTAAGGTAATTTATACTGAAAAAGACTTCCTCATTTTGTTGAATATTACGAATATAATATTAATTCAATATTAATCATTGCGACAAAAGTAGACATGTTATATAATTTATTAGAGGTAATTAAATATCATGAATATTATAAAACTCTGAGACTGCGGGAGTAATATCACTCCGTATTTACTAAAATTATTAAGGAGTATTCAAATGGTTGTCAATATAAGAAGCATGGGACTGTTTGGCATGGACGCTTTCCCTGTAAATGTAGAAACGGATATTTCACGGGGCATACCCTCGTTTGAAATTGTGGGACTGCCTGACACATCAATTAAGGAGGCAAGGGACAGAGTACGTGCGGCAATTTCTAACTGTGGATTTCAATTCCCAAAAAATAAAATTATAATAAACCTTGCGCCGGCGGATATTAAAAAAGTCGGCTCGATTTATGATTTGCCTATATTGATTTCTCTTCTTCTTGCTGGCGGCACAATAAACCGTGACCTGAGCGATTCGGCTTTCATCGGAGAAATATCCCTCAGCGGTGAGGTACGCAATATCAACGGGGTTCTGCCAATGGCGATAGAAGCAAAGAAAATCGGCTGTAAAACATTTTACGTCCCATCCGCAAATTCAAGAGAGGGAGCTGTTGTAAAGGGGCTTGATATAATTCCGGTTGAAAATATATCTCAGCTTGTCATGCACCTTAAGGGAAGAAAAATAATACCGCCCGCCAAGCCTTTGCATAATACAGATACAGATACAGATACCCATACCACAGCCGGAATGGATTTTGCTGATGTTAAAGGTCAGTTTGAAGCAAAGAGGGCTCTTGAAATAGCCGCCTGCGGAGGACATAATGTTCTTCTCATCGGCAGTCCCGGAACAGGAAAATCCATGCTTGCGAAAAGAATGCCGTCCATACTTCCGGATATGACCTTTGAGGAAATGATCGAAACCTCAAAGATCCATTCGATAGCCGGAATTATACCGCATGATACATCACTTATAACCGAAAGACCATTCAGAAATCCACATCATACGGTTTCTGCGGCAGGTCTTACCGGCGGAGGAAGCATACCGCATCCCGGGGAAATATCCCTTGCCCATAACGGAGTGCTTTTCCTAGACGAGCTGCCCGAATTCAACAGAAACACAATGGAAATACTGCGTCAGCCGATCGAGGACGGAACCGTTACCATATCGAGAGTAAACGCTACTCTTACCTATCCATGCTCAATTATGCTTATCGCCGCTATGAATCCATGCCCCTGCGGTTATTTCGGACATCCGACAAAGAAATGTACCTGCTCGCCGAAGACTGTGACACAGTATCTTGCAAGAGTATCCGGACCTCTCCTTGACAGACTTGACATTCACGTTGAGGTTCCGCCTGTCGAATTCGGAGAGATTTCATCCTCCGAAAAGTCTGAATCCTCCGCAGAAATAAAAAAGCGGGTTGACAGGGTGAGAAAAATACAAAACGAGCGCTTCAAGGGAACGGGTATATTATGCAATGCAAGAATAACTCCCGGACTTTTGAATGAAGTATGCCCTCTTGATGACAGCGCACGGGAGACTCTTAAGCAGTCCTTTGACAATATGGGGCTTTCAGCAAGAGCGTATGACAGAATATTGAAGGTCTCAAGAACAATCGCTGATATGGATAATTCTGAGGTGATAAAAAGGGAGCATATTTTTGAAGCCATACAATTCAGAAGTCTTGACAGTAAATACTGGAGATAAGTACTGTCGGCAAAAAGGATTTTCCATATTCGGTAAGCAGTGAATAACCTGATAGCAGAATATATAGCAATTGACATATACGTATTTTTTTGATAATATATACCTGTACGAAACGGAGGCAGGATTATGAACAGAATGAAACAGCTTATTTTCGTGATTATAGGCTTAATGATTGCGTCGTTGGTAATAGGGTTAATGCTTATGTCAGTAAGAAGCGATATAAAGGATCAGGTTGAAAACAGTTCAAATGAAAATGTAAAAGCTTCCTCAAGCGATACAAATGAATATATTGAGCAGGATATTGTTTTCGTCAGCATTACCGAAAAATATATAATGGGCAGAAGATGCGTCGGATATATTATTGATAAAAACGGAAACAAACGTGATTATAATTTTGCGGAAAAGGGGGCACTGACTCCTGATGAGGTACTCAGCGAAGCAGAAAAATCATTCGATACCTTGAAAAGCAGCAGCTACATATCGGAAACGGATATAAACGCTTTGTATAATCTGCTCTACAGAGTTGATAAAACTGCAAAATTTGACGCCGAAACAACAAATGAATCTGAGGATAATACAACTACTGTATACGGTGTTGTATACGACAATGGCAAGGCTTCACTTGTCAAAATATATTCTTACGGCAATAATGCAGAAACGCCGCATGACCCTAATGCCCAATCAATCAAACGATTCCTTTCACAAAAAAAATAACGGTTAAACGAAAACGGTCGGGCTGCCCGACCGTTTTCGTTTTCAGCAAGCGCTTGCTGTGTTATGTTATTAAAAATTATCTTTTATCCAATGGCTTGTACGGGGTTCGCTCGTGAACATTCATATAAGCAGGTCTTATTATCTTGCTCGGATTTACCAGCTCCTCAATTCTGTGCGCAGACCAACCCGCTATTCTTGCTATGGCAAAAATAGGAGTGTAAAGCTGTGTGGGCAAATCCAGCATACTGTAAACGAAGCCGCTGTAAAAATCAACATTCGCACTCACGCCCTTATATATCTTTCTCTCCTCCGCAATAACCTCGGGCGCAAGTCTTTCGACAAGAGAATACAGACGGAACTCCTTTGTCCTTCCCTTCTCCTCCGACAGCTTTTCAACAAATGACTTGAATACCCTCGCTCTTGGGTCGGAAATTGAATATACGGCATGACCGATACCGTATATCAGCCCTGCTTTATCAAAAGCCTCCCCGTGCAAAATCCTTTTCAAATATGCCCTTACCTCTTCCTCATCGTTGTAATCGGAAATATTCTGCTGCATATCATCAAACATTTTTACAACCTTAATATTTGCTCCTCCGTGCTTCGGTCCCTTCAGCGAGCCCAAAGCTGCAGCTATTGCCGAATATGTATCTGTACCCGACGAGGATACAACATGAGTGGTAAAGCTCGAATTATTTCCGCCGCCATGCTCGGCATGAAGCACAAGCGACATATCAAGAAGCTTTGCTTCAAGAGCCGTATATTTTGAATCATCCCTGAGCATATAAAGGATATTCTCCGCCGTGGAAAGCTCGGGATTAGGCGCATGGATAAATAAGCTGTCCCTGAGATAGTAATGGCTGTATGCCCTGTAGCTGTACACAGAGAGTACGGGAAAAAGAGCAATAAGCTGTAAGCATTGACGCAATACATTCGGTATGGATATATCATCAGGGTTCGGGTCATACGAATAAAGCGTAAGAACACATCTTGCAAGTCCGTTCATTATATCGGTGCTCGGTGCTTTCAGGATAATATCCCTCGGAAAAGACTGAGGAAGATCACGATAAGTGGAAAGCAAAGCCTTTATCCTCTCAAGCTGTTTCTTATCAGGAAGCTCACCGAAAAGAAGTAGATATACCACTTCTTCAAATCCAAAACGGTTATCCTCAATAAATCCCTTTACTATATCCTCAACATCAATGCCGCGATAATAAAGCTTTCCGTCACAGGGCCTGGTTTCGCCGTTTACCTTAACTGATGAACAAATTTCCGATATTTCAGTCAATCCGGCAAGAACGCCCTTGCCGTTTAAATCTCTCAATCCGCGTTTTACATCATATTTTGAATATAACTCTTTGCTTATTACTCCGTTTTTCTCACATAAGCTGCTCAGTTCCCTCAATTCTTGGGTAATATTAAAAAAGTTTTCGTTTTGTAGCAAATACTCATTCTGCACATATACCATCTCCGTTTCAAAATAGATACTATTACTATTTTACCATGTCTTGAAGATTTTGTAAATACTTCAAATTATAATGAATGAAATTTGTGTCAAATTATAATGAATGAAATTTGTGCAGATAAATTACATAACATTTACCCAATTTCCGAACTGCTTTGCATTATCCGTTACACCCTCAGTCCTTACCTTCAAAAAGCGACAGAGTATTATTATCGTCGCACACTCCCAAAAAAACCTCGCTTGCCTTATGATATCCCTGTTTTTCAAGCTCCTTATTAAGCCACGTTGTATCAAGACCCATTCTTTTAAGATTGCCATCGAGAATTTTACCGTCCATAATAACTTCGGTTGAAATATATTCCGGTTTGGGCTTTATATTCATATCGTTAGGATTAAGCGGACGTTTATCGCTGACCGGGAGTACAGACAGCTTTCCGTTATGCTCAAATACCGCCGTCTGTATATCATTCAGGTTAAAATATCCCGCCTGTCTGCACATAAGCATAAATTCGCTGAGTTCAAGCTTTGCCTTTTTCATATTGCCCCGGTAAAGCTTTCCGTTGTTCATTATTATGGTTGGAGTACCGTTTATATATTTTCTGCTTCTCTGAAATTTGCTTGTAATTAAGCTTAATACGACTGAAAAAACTCCGTATATAACCATAGCGATAAGCGGTTTCCACGGTGATTCAAGCTCCGTTGCAAGCTCAGCGGCGATAGAGCCGATTGTTATTCCCGTAATATAATCAAAAAAATCAAGCTGTGATATCTGCTTATGACCTATCACCTTTGCTATAATAAATAATGAAACGACAGACAATAATGATGTCAGTATTACCTTTAATATTTCCATTTCATACCTCCTGTGCATATTTATTAAAAGTATGCACAAAATTCACGTATAATATTCCTCTGTTGAGTTTGCTTATAAATGGAATTATCTGGAATAAACCAAAATTTTCCTGTCAATAATCCCGTTACAATACAACTGGAGGAATAAATTATGAAAATCTTTTTCAAAGCTTTTTGCTGTGCTGTTATTATATCATGCCTGCTTTCTATGACGGGATTCAGCGGCGCCTGTGAGGATATAGAGGACAGAGTATTCAGACTCCATATCATAGCTAATTCAGACAGTGATGAAGACCAAAATCTTAAGCTTAAGGTAAGAGATGAAATTACATCCTATACTGAAAAGCTTTTTGCAGATTGCAAGACAAAGGAGGATTCGATAAAGGCGGCAAGGGAAAACATTGATAGCATAAAAGAAAAAGCCCGTGAGGTCATAAAAAAGTACGGCTATGATTACAGCGTTGACGCTTATGTTACAAATATGAGCTTTGATACAAGGGTATATAAGGATTTCACACTGCCCGCAGGAAAATATGACGCTCTGAGAATAGTTATCGGAGAAGGCAAAGGACATAACTGGTGGTGCGTTCTGTACCCGGCAGTATGCGTTCCGTCAGCGCAGGAGGATATAGGCTCTGCCCTGAATGACAGTGAAACGGAAATAGTAACAGAAAGCGATAAATATACGGTAAAATTTAAAATAGTGGAAATTTTCGAGGGTATAGCAAATTTTTTCAGTTGGTAAATACGGATACAGGAATGTTTGTCCGTATTGATATAACATAGGTTATATGATATTATTTATATACACTTATGTTTTTTGGAGGTATGGTTTTGGTTTTAAATACAGACTGCGCAATTGTATGCTGCTCAAACGGAATGAAATTATCCGAACAGGAAAAAATAATTAAGCTTAAAAAAAGACTTGAAGATATGTTTGGCAGAGTTATAACAGATAATTATATATATTCACGCGAAAATACTGTTTCGTCAGCCTCTGCCGAAGTCAGGGCCGCAAGGCTTACTTCCCTTTTTGACAGCGGAGTCGCATATATTTTCGATATATCCGGAGGGGATATATCTAATGAAATCTTACCCTTCCTTGACTATGATACAATAAAAAATTCAGAGTCGGTTTTTTGCGGATACAGCGACCTTACAACCGTTATCAACGCCATATATTCCAAAACCGGCAGGGCAAGTATTCTGTTTCAGGCAAGAAATATTGCAGGGTCGTGCGGAGATATACAGCAAAAGCGGTTATTCGATTATGTACACAGAAAGAATAATGAGTTATTTGATATTAAATATCAAATGCTTAACGGCGACGGCATGAGCGGTATTGTCGTCGGCGGCAATATACGCTGTTTTCTTAAGCTTGCGGGTACGGAATATTTCCCGAACCTTTGCGGTAAAATACTTCTTCTTGAAGCCTTCGGCGGAGATGA
>CANRDH010000071.1 GCA_947629295.1 uncultured Clostridia bacterium | reverse complement strand
GCCTCCTATCGCAGATATGATATCGGCTTTGTCTTTCAGTTTTATAACCTTATCCCTAATCTTACGGCAAAGGAAAATGTCGAGCTTGCAACTCAGATATGCCGTGATTCGCTTGACGCTGACACTGTGCTTGACAGTGTGGGTCTGTCGCATAGGAAAAATAACTTCCCTTCTCAGCTTTCCGGCGGTGAACAGCAGCGTGTATCTATAGCAAGGGCTCTTGCAAAAAAACCAAAGCTGCTTCTGTGTGATGAACCGACAGGCGCTTTGGATTACAATACGGGTAAAACAATCTTAAAGCTGCTGCAAACTAAATGCCGTGAGGACGGAATGACCGTTGTACTGATAACGCATAATTCCGCAATAACACCGATGGCTAACCGTGTGATTAATATGAGAAGCGGCAAGGTTGTAAGCAATGTTGTAAACCCTAATCCTATGCCGATTGAAGAAATTGAATGGTAATATCGGCTAACCTGTATATCGAATGGAAAGAATGAAATGAAAAACACAAAATCAAAAAGATCTCTCAGGAAAAATGTTATAAGGGAAATAAAAAACACTAAATCCCGATTTATCTCTATATTGGCTATCATAGCTCTCAGCACGGGTTTTTTTACCGGAGTAAAAACCTCGAGCCCAAGCATGATGGAAACGGGCAGCAGATATTTTAAAGAGCAGAATCTGATGGATTTGCGCCTGATTTCAACCATAGGTTTTGATGATGATGACATAAAAGCAATAAAAAATGAGGAAAGTACTGTTGATGTTATGCCCTCATATATGTCCGATCTTATAATATCTCATAATAATATTGATTCTGTTGTACGTGTCCATGCCCTGCCTGAGATTACGAATACAAATAAAAAACCGATAAACCAACCTATTATAGTGGAAGGAAAACTTCCTGCCAAGAGCGGGGAATGTGTTATCGACAGCTATTTTTATAAGGCAAACGGATATAAAATCGGAAGTGTAATAAAATTCAATGAAACTGTTCAGGGAAATAAAACTACCGATATAATTAAAAACCTTGAATATAAAATTGTGGGAGTTGTTGATGATCCCCTGTATCTGACCTACCAAAGAGGAAATACCACTGTGGGCGACGGGTCTATAAGCTTTTACATAATGATACCACCGGAGGATTTTGTTTCAGAAAGATATACTGCTGTTTATGTTACAACAACGGCGTCGTCAGCCGGGTTGTCCCCTTTTTCCGAAGAATATGAAAACACTATTGAAAAACAGACAAAGGAATATGAAAAGCTTTCAAAGGAAAGAATTAAAGTTTTTAATGAGACTACCTTAGCGGACGCCGAAACGGAGCTTTCGGATGCTAAAAAAGAATATAATGATAAGAAAAACGAATCAGAAAAGGAAATAGCAGACGGCGCAAAGGAATTGCATAACGGAGAAGCTGAACTATCCGAAAAGCTTACGGAAGCCGAAAAAAAGCTTGAAGACGGTGAAAAGGAGCTTGAACAGGGAAAAACGGAGCTTGCGGACGGACAGAAAAAATACAACGACGGTATTACCGAAGCAAAAAACAAGCTTACAGACGCCCAAAATCAGTATGCAACCGGTAAGGAAGCATATACAAAAGCCAAGCTTGAATATGATACAAAGATTGACGAGGCACAGGCTGAGCTTGATTCCGCACAAAGCGAATATGATAAACAGTACAGTGTTTTTTACGGCTCAACAAAACCGCGTGCCGAAACCATGATGACTCTTATAAAAGCCGCAATGAATATCGGGAACGACACCATTACAGAGCTTGAGAATATTATTAATGAGCTTGAACAAAGATACGATATAGATATTGAAACGAAACAAACACTTGAAAATATTATAAAAAATCTGAACGATTACAAAACAAAGATCGATGGATATTCGGAGCTTAGCAATACGTTGGAGATAAATGACCTTACGGTATTGTCTGATTTGCTGAAGTATTATATAAATTTCTGTAATACCGCCATATCGGATATTGAAGAACTGATAACAAAGCTTGAGGGAGTATTTGATATTGAATACAGTATGATAAATAAGCTTACTCAGATAAATGATAAGCTTAAAACGAATTATTCCAGTCTGAAGGAATATTCCGAACAGCTTGATGAAGCATCAAAACAGCTTGCTGACGGCGAAAAACAGCTTACAGACGCAGGAAAAAAACTTGACGACGCAACAAATCAGTTTCAGACGAGTAAGGCTGAGGGTGCGCAGAAGCTCTCCGAAGCACAGATCCAGCTTGATTATGCGGAAAGTCAGCTTGATATCGGCAGAATTGAATATGAAAATGCCATGACTTCCGGACTTCTTGAGCTTCAGGCTGCACAGACTGAAATTTCACAGGCTGAAAAACAACTCGAGCTTGGAAAGCAGGAGCTCGAAACACAGAAAGCCGAAGGTATGAAGAAGCTTAAGGAGGCAAGGGAAAAGCTTGCCTCGGGAAAGTCGGAAGCGGCATTTGCTCTGTCGGAAGCAGAGAAAAAACTCAAGGATGCTCAGGATGCAATAGATGCCCTCAACGATGCAAAATGGTATGTTTATGACAGGGACGAAAACCCCGGATATTCGGGACTTGAGGAAGACGCTTTAAGGGTGGATTATGTTGCTGCCGTTTTCCCTGTTTTCTTCCTTCTTGTAGCGGCTCTTGTATGTCTTACTACCATGACAAGAATGGTTGAGGAAAGGCGAACTGAAATAGGCACTCTTAAGGCTTTGGGATATTCAAATATATCCATAGCGTCAAAATATTTTATTTATGCCGCGCTTGCCGCCGTATCAGGAAGTATAGTCGGTGCTGCCGCAGGTCTGTCTACACTTCCGTTTATTATAATCGATACATATTCGATGATGTATATACTCCCCGATACGATACTTAAAATTCCGTGGGAAAGCTTTGCATTTTCTGCCGGGACAGGAATTCTCTGCACCTGCATTGTCGCTATTATTGCCTGCTGCAGTGAATTGAAGCTGCGGCCCGCCGCACTGATGCGCCCGAAAGCACCCAAGCCCGGAAAGAGAATTTTACTTGAGCATATTCCGTTTTTATGGAAGCATATGAATTTTACCTCTAAGGTTACGGCAAGAAATCTTTTCAGATATAAGGCACGCTTTCTTATGACTGTCATAGGTGTCGCAGGCTGTACCGCCCTTATTCTTGCCGGTCTTGGACTCAAAGATTCCATAACAGTTATCGGTGACATACAGTTCGGGGAAATATCCTTGTATGATCAGGTTTATGCACTTTCGGAATCCGGAACAGCAGACGAGAAGGCTTACCTTATCTCACAATTCCACAATGATAAAAGATTTTCCGATATTCTTCTGGTTTCACAGCATAGTACATCGATAGAATTCGGTAAAAAGCAAAAAATAAACTTCAATCTTATAATTGCTGAAAATGATAAAACTTTTGAAAAAATGTTTATTCTGCGGGATAGAAACAACCATAAAAAAATAGATTTGAATGATAATTCTGTTGTTATCAATGAAAGGCTTGCTGAGGTTATAGGTGCAAAGGTCGGGGACAAGATATCTTTCTCTGTTGATGAAAAAACATATTCTTCTGTAGTATCAGCATTGACTGAAAATTATGCCGGCAATTATATGTATATGACTCCGAAGCTCTATAATAAGCTCAGCGGTAAGGAAACTGAATACAATGTTGTTTATACGCAGGTTGAGGAATCATATAAAAATGACGGACGTGAAATTGCGAATGATTGGATGAAGAATGATGACATTGTTACGGTTTCTCTTATAAGTGAGCAGGTTGATAATATTCTTAGTACTCTGGATTCGCTTAACGTGATAGTTTTAGTATTAATTGTATGTGCCGGACTGCTGGCTGTTGTGGTTCTATATAATCTCACAAATATAAATATTTCCGAACGTGAAAGAGAAATTGCTACAATAAAAGTTCTCGGATTTTATAATATGGAAACAGCTAATTATATTTACAGGGAAAATATGATCCTTACCCTTGTCGGTGCGATAGTCGGATTACCTCTCGGTACACTTCTTTCCTCGTTTGTCATTATGGCAATTCAGATGGATATGGTTATGTTCCCACAACAGGTAAAGCTAATAAGCTACATTATTGCCTTTTTACTTACTCTTGCTTTCTCACTGCTCGTTAATTTTGTAATGTATTTCAAGATGAAAAGGATAAGCATGGTAGAATCTCTGAAATCAATAGAATAATCTATATTATTTTATTTGAAATATGTATTTATATTAAAAGCTCTGTCTTTTGCTTCTTACCAAAAGCTTCAGACAGAGCTGTAATAATTTTGTCTTATTCTATTTATCAGTTCTTAAGAAAATCATTCATGAGCATATAGCCCGGATCCTTGAATATACCTGTTTTTGCCGCATTTGCTTCGTCAAAAATTTCAATACCGCTGTCTCTTTCATTGTTACTGCGATAAATAAGATACGGCACGGGGTCGCTCGTATGCGTCTTAATCTCTATAGGTGTAGGATGATCGGGAAGTATCATAACGCTGAAATCCTCGCCCGATTCACGCAAATACTCTGCAACGGGACCAATTATATATTTGTCAATAAGCTCAATGCTTTTCTTTTTATTCTCTATCTCTGCACGGTGTCCGCATTCATCAGGCGCTTCAATGTGAACATAGACAAAATCCTGTCCCTTTTTAAATTCCTCAATCGCAGCCTGTGCCTTGCCCTCAAAATTGGTATCTATATAGCCCGTTGCACCCTCAACATTACATACGGACATCTCTGCGCATTTGCCTATACCCTTGAGCAGGTCAACTGCGGATATCATCGAGCCTTTTATACCGAATTTTTTATAAAAGCTGTCAAGCCTTGGCTTCATTCCCTCGCCCCATAGCCATATTGAATTAGCGGGACGTTTACCCTCTGATATTCTCTTTAGGTTTACCGGATGTTCCTTAAGCAGCTCATAGCTTTTTTTCATCAGTTCATAAAGCTCAGCAGTATAATCACCCTTCGGAATATATTCCGTAATCTTTCTTCCCGTTATATCATGCGGCGGTGTAAGGATACCGGGGTCAGGCTCTCCCTTTGCCCACACAAGACAATGACGGTAGCTAACGCCGTTATAAAATCTGAATTTGTCATTTCCGAGCTTTTCGTCAATATATTTAATGAGCACGGCTGCCTCATCCGAGGATATATCTCCTGCACAATAATCAACCATTGTCCTGTCCTCATAATTTTCCTCATCGGAAAGTGTTACAAGGTTGCATCTCAGTGTAACATCATCATCCTTAAGCTCTATTCCGATACTTGCCGCCTCAAGAGGTGAACGTCCTGTATAGTACAGCTTAGGGTCATATCCTATAACCGAAAGATTTGCAACATCGCTTCCGGGCTTTAGTCCGTCCCCTACTGTTTTTACAAGTCCGACCTCACCTTTTTTGGCAAGAGCCTCCATATTCGGCTTACAGGCAGCAGACATAGGTGTTTTTCCTCCAAGCTCCGGAACCGGTCTGTCAGCCATACCGTCACAAAGAATAACTGCATACTTCATAAAATAAACTTCCTTCCAATAATATAACTTTTTTCTGCCTATTAATTATATACCTGTTTTGGCATATAATCAAGACGTATTTTTAAAGTATAGTATAAGAACATGAAGTAATACATCATAAACATGATATATTACTTCATGTTTTCCCTTAAAACAACTCTGTAATCGGTAATAAACCTGTCGGCAAACGCTTTTATCTCCTCCATATATGCGTCATTGGAGCTGTCATAAACGGCAACAGTCTTCATACCGACGG
The DNA here is from genome assembly GCA_947629295.1 of uncultured Clostridia bacterium. Lineage (GTDB taxonomy): Bacteria > Bacillota > Clostridia > Oscillospirales > Acutalibacteraceae > UBA1213. Next base: position 1,709 of record CANRDH010000071.1, on the reverse strand, counting down.
ATTTTGCACTTTTAATCCCCTCTATAATATCCTCAAACACAACACATTCTTCCGGACGCACGCCGAGCTTTTCGGCAGTATATACATATATATCCGGGTTGCTTTTATTCATACCCACCTCTGAGGTGTAGCATATGCAGTCAAACAATCCTATTATTCCGTTATTCTCAAGGCACGGCATAAGCAGATATGGATTATTTGATGTTGCCATTCCAAGCATTATTCCACTTACCTTCAATGCCTTAAGATATTGCAGAGCATATTTTTTAGCCCTTACTTTCTCCGCATATTCCTTGTGTGCCATTTCAAGCCATATTTGCATTATCTCATCGACGCTTTCGGGCAGGTTATATTCTGATTTTGTATATGCAGCAGCAGTTTCAAAAAACATACTCCTGACATTATCTGTGTATTCCTCAGTTACAGGTATTCCCCTTTTTGAAAGAAATTCCATATCGACCTTTTCCCACACATACATTGAATCTACAAGTGTACCGTCAAAATCAAAAATTGCCGCCTTGATATCAGCCATTATAATTCCCCTTTGCTTTACAGTGACATACTCCTCCGCCTTGCCGAGGCGGGCGTTTCTCGTTCAGGTACAGAAGTCTGTACATCAGTCCGAGCTATCCACGTGTGCCCACGGTTTTTTTGTTCTATACCAATGCTGTTTTCATACCTTAACGCAGTATGTCTGCAGCAAGGATAAATCCGCCGTCCTATAACTAACACATAACATTTTAAAATATCCTGCATAGTCAGAATAATTATATTATACATTGAACTCATACAGATATCAAGTAAGGCTGATTTTTTTTAATATATATATCTCTCTTAGATTTTATATCTGTTTAAACAAAATTTGTTTATCTAAAAAAATAAAAAAAAGTGTTGACAAATGTGCGTCGATATGGTATTATAATAAAGCCGTCGGAAAACGGCGGCAACAAATAAGCTGGTGTAGCTCAGTTGGTAGAGCAGCTGATTTGTAATCAGCAGGTCGGGAGTTCGAGTCTGTCCACCAGCTTTTATATTCGGGGGAGTTCCAGAGCGGTCAAATGGGGCAGACTGTAAATCTGTTGCTTCGGCTTCGGTGGTTCGAATCCGCCCTCCCCCACTTTTTATCTGCGTTTGTGTGTTGCAAATGCAGTTTTTTTATATAATCAGTATTTCAATTAATGTTTTACTTATACGACTGTTTAGTATAGGTTATATTGACAGCTTCATATTTATTGTTCTACAATCGAGTTATTATAAACTCGATAGATATTGCTTCACAAGGAGAAAAGAAAATTAAATATACCGATATAGAAAATGCATACGGATTTAAGTTTCCCGCAAAATTTCATGAGATTCTTGAAACAGGAACTGACAACTTCAAAAGCAATATGGAGAAATATATCGAGGATCCCGCTGCCTTCATGATGATAAACACAGACTGTGAGTTTATTTCCACCGAATGATAATCACCACCTGTTTCTGTTGAAATTCAATTATCATAAACTTAAATAACTAAATTACCCGACCGTAGTATAATCCTTACGATTATGCTGCGGTCGGGGGGCATATTTTGTGTATTTCACTGCCGACATTTAAAATTCATATCTGAATATCACGCTTATTTATCGCTCTTTATCAGGCTGTTGACCATCATGTGCAAGCCATTTACATTCCGTGATATTCATTTCCGTGAATACAGCTCTGAAAGA
>CANRDH010000070.1 GCA_947629295.1 uncultured Clostridia bacterium | reverse complement strand
TCAATAAGCAAGCCAAGACTGCGGCTTTGTCCTGTCATACCGCCGATAACAATATCATCGGAGGTCTGTATTTCACATTTTCTTCCCGAAAATGCCTTAAGTATATTATCCTTAAGCTTCATATCCCTGTTGCTTATCTTTATAACCACATCATCGGCATCAAGCTTTTCCGAAATGATACCCGCACTTTTACCGAGCGATTCAATATATTTGTCAGTCTCTACATATTCAAGAAGCTTTTTTCTTACCTCATCAAATATTTCCTGCTCGATTTCTCTGCGGCGGATAAAACCCTTTCTTCTGCTTGCATTTTCAGCCTTTGAAAACTCGGCAGCCACACGCATCTTTATATCGCTCATTTTTTTCTGAATAAGAACATAGGCCTCTCTGAGACCTTCCTCCTCAGCCTTATTCAGTTCCTTTTCCTTGAAATCTTCGGCTTCGGATTTTATTTTGGTACGCTGAGCCTCAGCATATTTTTCTATTGCCTTTAAAAAATTATCTGTCTTGCTTACAGTATCAGGCATAATTACACCTCCGAAGGCTTATATCTTAACGCCTATTGCTTCACGGACATAACGCGTTATGGAATCCTTTGCTCTTCCGCTTCCGTGTCTGTCCGGTATTTCAACTATAAGGGGCTGTTTGCGTTTAAGCTTGAGATCATACACAAGCTCGGGGCAAAGCTGCACGAGCCTTTCCGTCATAAGTATAACCGCAACATCCTCCATATCCATTGCCTTTGTCAGAGCCTCTCTGACCTCATGATCCTCATGTACTACAACTCCTTCTATGCCCGCAAGGTGCATACCCATCATTGTATCCACATTATCGCTTATTAAATAGAATTTCATAAGCTCACCCTTTTCTTATCAAGCGTTGCTGATGATAAGTATTGAAACGAGAAGTCCGTACAGAGCGACACCTTCACCGAGTGCAACAAAGATAAGTGATTTACCGAATGCCTTCGGGTCCTCACTTGTTGCACCGATTGCAGCAGGAGCAGCACCGCCGACTGCAATACCGCCGCCGATACCCGAAATACCCGTTGCAAGCGCCGCAGCTATCATTGAGATACCCTTGTTAAGATCAGAGCCTGCAGCCGCGGCAGCCTCATTCGGAGCAGCCATTGCAACCATTGATGTTATAAGACAAAGAGTTCCGACAAATGCAAACGAAGCAATCTGTCTTATAACAGCTGACTTACGTGTTCTCTTGCCTGTAACTACATTCTTATAGGCAAAATAAACAGAAACAACCAAAAATACTACCGGTACAGCAAGTAATACATATTCCAACATAATCGATTCCTCTTTCTTTTTTAATATTTTTAATAAGACCGCAGGATGAACATCGTCCTGTCCGTCCTATTTTTCACTTTTTTTAACCGTTATCGGTCTGAATTCACGTCCCTCGCCGATATAGAAGCGGCTGAATATCTCGTAATAATCGAGCCTCAATACCTGTATTGCAACCAGCAGGGCTTCGAGCGCCATTACTATTCCGTTGCCTATAATGACGACCGCCGTATATCCCACAACGCCGCCTACCATTTCCGCAAGCGTGAACACCACCAGCATCATACCGGCATGAACAAGTATATACGCTCCTACTCTTAGAAAGGACATTGTGTTTGTAACATAGCTAAGACACATTTCAAAAAGTTCAAAGAAGCTCTGCATGAAATATTCGCCCCAGCTTTCAGGCTGCCACTTTTTCTTTCCTGAGCAAAGCCTTCCGAGAGGCTCACGCATGAACATAAACACAAGCGGTATAACTATCAGCACTATTATATAAGCGGCATTCATTATCGGAACACCGAGGAACATAGTACATACAAGCCCTGCTGCAAGCGATACATAAAACACAAACCCCGATATACCGTTTGCGCCAAACAACGCACTCTCCACATCATGCCGTCGGAAGGATGAAACTATATTCAGAAGCATTGATATGGCTATCGAGATAAATCCGAGTGCAACCGAACCATAAATTATCATATTTATGGTCTGAGGCTCCATAACCTCAATGAGCTTTCCGTCTATCCCGAAAAGAGCCTTGTAAACCGGATTAAGTGCCTCCTCGAACCCGAATACAGAACCATACAGGAATCCGAATATCATACCCGATATTCCGCACGGGATGAGTATGCGCCCTATCTCCATTTTTTTGACCTTCCACATTATCGCTCCGGCTATCGCAACGACAAGTCCCTGGCCCATATCGCCGAACATTATTCCGAAAAATAACGTATAGGTAAATGCTACCATAGGCGTGGGGTCTACCTCATTATAACTCGGCAAACCATACATTTTGACATAAAACTCATAAAGCTTTATAAACGGCGGATTCTTCAGTATAACGGGCGGCGAGTGTTTAAGCTCTTCCTTCCCGTCGCTCAGAGAAAACTCTATACTCCGAATACCGTTAAGATGCTTTGTAAAATATTCCGCTTTTTCCGCAGGTATCCAGCCGATAAGGATGAAATTCTTATGATATTTATATACATATCTTTTTATCACATAATATGAATCCAATTCCTTAAGCTTACTGTAATACATTATACATTTCTCTTTTTCTGCCGTCCAAAAGATATTGATTCTTTTTTCTATCTCTCTGCCCTTATCTTTAAGCGCCCGGAGCTCGCCGTCAAGAGTTTTGAGATATTGCTCGGGAGTACCCGCAATCTTCGGAACCTCCAGCTTTTCAAAATAAAGCGAAGAAAATATTCTGTCTATATCTTCCTTATTTACTATCGGAGCGAAATATGCCCCCCAGCAATGGGTATCATCCTCCGTACACGGTATAAACAAAACATAGGGATTGTCTATTTTTGCGAGCTTATTCATGCTTTCCTTCGGAAGTCTTCCAAAGGCAGGTTTGATATATTTGCATTTATTGACCTCGGTAAAGTCTATATCGCTCCCCACAAAGTGCCCTACCTGCTCAATTTTCCTCAAGCAGTCGTCCGTTTCCTGTTTATTACGAAGTCTGTCATTCAGGAGCTCCTCAAATTTTTGGGTTACAAACTTGGCATACTTCAGCACGCCGCTGTCACTAACCGTAAAATTCTGAGGCTTCTCATATTTCAGCTCAACCCCCATCATATCGGCCGCGCCTTTCAGCTCCTGCAGCGGAGCCGAAAAAGGATTCTTATCATTCAGCGGTACAAAATCCTTTGTATCGGAATAAAAGGACATTGCGTCATCGGGGTGGAACACTTCCGAATCTCCGCAGAACTTTATTACCTTGTCAAGCTCCGACATCATACCGATTATGCTGATGGCTTTAACCGGTTTAACAGACACATAACCACCTCCTCATCTGACAAGCAGTTTATTCTTTTCCTCAGCGGACAGGCCGTAGCGTGTCGCCTCTATTATATTGATTATATTTGCAAGCTCTATTTCCATAAGATATATATAGGATATCATTACTATTGTAGGATTAGACGAAAGTCTCAGATGATGTATGCAATACGTACTCAGAAGTACATCCGCCATCTGCGATGTTTCGTTATACTGAAGCTTTGACATAATCTTTCCGAGATAGCTCGAACGTGCCATGTCGAACACTTCCTTAGGGTCGGAGGCAGAGCAAAGCTCCTCTAACGTCTTTTTTGAAAGCTTTCCGTAGGGAATAAGCAGCGGACGTATCCTTTCCCTGTCAAATTTAAAATATCTTTTCAGTCTGATGATTCTCGAAACATTTCTGAAATCAAACATTGCAGAAAATACATTCCTCAGTTCCTCGCGTTCTCTGCCGTTTCCGAGATTATCTATAGCTTCCATTATCATACCGTAATTATGGTTATTAAGCTCAGCCTCAATCAATGCTATATTGATTTTCTCACCCTCCCGGGGTCTGAATTTTTTCAATATCGGCAGATATTTTGCTCCGGAGAGAGCCTCAAGTATATCGTCATAGGAGCGCACGGATGTAAGAGCTTCAAGGTCTATCTTGGCAAATTTACTCATAGAAAGCGGTATCGTATATACATACTCCTCAGCTTTTCCGATATTCAAAAGCGTCAGACACCGCATAATCTGCTCAATTTCCATCTCCGAAATAACAAAATCCGAAAATTGCAGGGTTTTGTCCTTTGCATACCTTGACAGAGCAAATATATCATAATATATATTCTGTTTCAGCATTGGTTCAAGCTGACCTCTGTGAGCCGAATTTTCATCAAACCCCGTAAGAGCCGATTTATAGCTTGTACGATTTTTCAGGTATGACGCCACCTCGGAAACATTCCTGCAATCCATAAGCTGCTTATAATCGGCGTCAGTCAGCCTTTTTCCATACATTGCCCGTGCCTTGGCAAGTATCGCATTTGACGCCATTGAAGACGACATCCATATCACCTCTACGTAAAAGAATCACAGCAGCACAACTACCCTACCACTCTGAGGACAAGCTCATTTACCCATTTGTCCTTATTTGCGGAATAGGTATCATCAAGCGACTTTATTATTGCAGCGTTTTTTTCCTCGATACGTGCAATCTCCTCGTCAGCCTTTTTTTGAATAGCCTGCTCATTTATTTTTATACGTTCCTTCGCCTTTTCGAGGAAATTATTTTTTATTGTTTCCTTAGTTTGGATAACCTGCCGTTCGTAATCTATTTTACTCTGCTTAACCTCATTTGTAAGACTGCGGGCTTTTTTATCCATATCCACAATCTTTGCTATCATATCCTCCATAAGCGCACCCCCCAAAAACAGCACGGGTATAGAAAGAAAGAGAAAGCCCGTTCTTTCTACACCCCGCAACTTACATTATTATACCACTTTAACTTATATTTTACAAGTTAAAAAAAACGGGAAATAAAATAAACTCTTGATGAATTTTTTAAGCATTTTAACAACAGAATATCAAAAATCAGTTTTTAAGGCTCTGCATCGGCGCCGGAATCCTTCCGCCCCTTGAAATGAATTTTGAAGGTGACTTCATATTGACATCCATAATTGGACCTCCGCCCAAAAGCCCGCCGAAATTAAGCTCCTCTCCTGCTTTTTTACCTATTGCCGGAATAAGTCTTACAGCGGTTGTCTTTGAATTAACCATGCCGATTGCGGCCTCATCCGCAATTATACCGGAAATTACATCTGCCGGAGTATCTCCGGGAATAGCTATCATATCAAGTCCGACAGAGCATACCGCTGTCATAGCCTCAAGCTTTGTAAGGGTAAGAGTTTTACTCCTTGCGGCATCTATCATTCCGGCGTCCTCGGTTACGGGAATAAAGGCTCCCGACAGTCCTCCGACATGGGAGGAAGCCATTACGCCTCCCTTTTTGACCGCGTCGTTAAGCAAGGCAAGACAAGCAGTCGTACCATATCCCCCACATTCCTCAAGACCCATCTCTTCAAGTATATGTGCAACCGAATCCCCTATTGCAGGCGTCGGCGCAAGAGAAAGGTCCACTATACCGAAAGGTACGCTGAGCCGCTTTGACGCCTCCCCCGCAACAAGCATACCCGCACGGGTTATCTTAAATGCCGTTTTCTTTATTATATCGGCAATTTCGGTTATATTGCATCCCTGAGCCTTCGCAACAGCCGCCCTTACAACGCCGGGACCGGATACTCCGACATTAATAACACAATCGGGTTCTCCCGGACCGTGGAAAGCTCCCGCCATAAACGGATTATCCTCGGGCGCATTGCAGAATACAACAAGCTTTGCCGCTCCTATACATTCACGGTCTGCGGTAAGCTCTGCACTTTTAAGGATCACCCTGCCCATTTTAGCAACGGCGTCCATATTTATTCCTGCCTTGGTTGTTCCGATATTTACAGATGAGCAAACCCTTTCCGTTGACGCAAGAGCCTGCGGTATACTTTCTATCAGTGCATAGTCACCGGGAGCAAAGCCTTTATGAACAAGGGCGCTGTAGCCGCCGACAAAGTTTACCCCTACCTCTGCGGCAGCCCTGTCAAGAGTTTCCGCAAATTTAACCGGGCTTTTCGTCGGACACGCAGCCGCAAGCATAGCTATCGGAGTAACAGCTATTCTTTTGTGAATAATCGGTATTCCATAATCCTTGCTTATGCTTTCGCCCGTCTTTACAAGGTCCTTTGCATATCTGCATATTTTATCATAAACCTTGGCACATGCCTTATCTATATCCTCATCTATACAATCCAGAAGCGAAATACCCATTGTAATCGTTCTGACGTCAAGATTTTCGTTATCTATCATATTGATAGTTTCAAGTATATCATGTGAATTTATCATTGAAATAATTCCTTTCCTTTTTGACAATGCTCAGACTTTATGCATCGCATTAAATATATCCTCATGCATCACATGAATCTTTACTCCCTTCTCCTCGCCTTTTTCCGTAAGCATATCCACAAGCTCGGAAAACGGAATTGTACTGCTGCTTATATCCACAAACATTATCATTGCAAACATTCCCTGAAGCACCGACTGAGTAACCTCAACAATATTAACTCCGACCTTTGCACATTCTCCGGATACTGCTGCAAGTATACCTACATTATCCTTCCCCAGAACGGTAATAACTGCATTCATAGATTTAAACCCCCTTTTTTACATATAAATAATTATCCTATTTTCGTACTCTATTGTCAAGTGTTTTGATCAATTAATTATGAGATAAATAATAAATATACTAAAAAAGAAGTATACTGTTATATACAATGTGGGTATGTTTTCGGCAAGATAATGTTCAAAAATCGTACTATTTATATTTTTTCTATAATTTAATTTGCAGAATGTTGGTTTTTTTCAATAAGTATTGATGTATAAAAATTATTTCAGTTATGATATAATCATGTCAGAGGCGAATCAAGGGATAATATGGCTAATGTTTATCCTTTCATGCTTCAGAGCTTTTACCGCAGGTCAATTTCAAATCTGAATAAAAAGGATGTGCATTATGAAGTACAGATTTATTTCTGACAGCCATACCCACAGCGAATGTTCCTTTGACGGAAGCGACAGCGTCATAATGATGTGTGAACAGGCTTCCGGTATAGGTCTTTATGCACTGACAGTCACAGACCATTGTGAGTGTAACGAGTATTTTGAAAAAAATGTAAAGGACGATATATCGCGTTCTGTTTTTCAGACTTCAAAAGCAAGAGCAATGTATAATGACCGTCTTCATGTGTATATCGGTATCGAGCTTGGTCAGCCCACTCAGGATATTGAAGCCGCAAAGGACGCTCTTTCCTTATGGGACTACGATTTTGTCCTCGGCTCCCTTCATAATCTCAAAAACGAGCAGGATTTCTATTTTCTTGAGTATACCGAGGAAAATGCATATTCACTGCTTGACAGATACTGCGACGAACTGCTGGAGCTGTCACAGCAGAATCTTTTCGATTCACTTGCACATCTCGATTACCCGCTCAGATATATAATCGGAAATAAGGGACTTAAGCTTGATTTATCCCGCTTTTGCGAAAAAATAGACGAGGTTCTTAGAACACTGATCAGAAACGAAAAAGCCCTTGAAATAAATACCTCAGGTTTGCGTCAGGTTATAGGAAGAACACTGCCTGATATTAATGTTGTAAAACGCTTTCGTGAGCTTGGAGGCAAATACGTAACCCTTGGCTCGGACGCACACCGTTGGGGGGATATATGCTCCGGCATAGAGGAAGGTCTTGATATGCTGCATGAATGCGGATATACTCATTTTACCGTTTTTGAAAAACGGAAACCCAAGCTTCTTCC
>CANRDH010000069.1 GCA_947629295.1 uncultured Clostridia bacterium | reverse complement strand
TTTTTCATCATATCAAAGGGACTTCCGTATGTCGGAGAGGTGTGACTGAAATATTTTTTGTCCTTCATATCCTGAGATTTCAGCCTTGCGACCCTTGATAACTCCGTATTAAGGGTGAGGGGCTTAAGTCCGTTTTCTGCACGGTAACGGTTTACAATCTCTACAACCTGCTTTTCATAATCCGATACACTGCTGTCAACGGACGGCGTCTTAGCGTCTGAGCTTTCGGACTGCTCCGACTTGCCAGGCTGTGTTGACTGCTCCGGTACCGACGGCTCGGAAGACTCTCCGTTTTCGCAGTCTGTGCATTGGCTGTCATCGGGAAGAATACCAAATTTTGAAATTAAATCGTTGATATCAATACCTGATTTTGCACACCGGTCTGTGATAGTCTTGACATCACAGCTTCCGCTGCAATCTCCGATAATATCCTTGAGCTTAGACATATCAGGTGTTGTGCAGCCGCCATTGTTAATAACATAGGCTTTTACATTACCGCAATCGGGAAGTGTCGATTGATTTGCTGCACCCGCAGATATTACGGTACATGAAGCCAATGCTGCAATCATAAATAAAGACGTTGAAAAACGTATCATTTTTTTCATAAGAAAAAACCTCCGTGTGATAATTTAGCGGTTGTTCCCGCCACGATTGTTATTATAACGCTACGTTGGTGAAAATTCAACACTCAATTTTTTGAAGATTTTCAATTATAAGGAAAATCACCTAATAAATTGACACTAAGCCGATTTTATGCTATTATCATAGTATGTGTATACTTTTGAAAGGACGGATTGTTGTGGTATATGTTTTTCTTGCTGAGGGTTTTGAGGAAATAGAAGCACTTACTCCCGTTGATATATTGAGAAGGGGTAAGGTTGACGTGAAGACGGTAGGAGTCGGGGGCAAAACTATTGTAAGCTCACACGGTATACCGGTTATAGCGGATATTACCGCAGATGAGCTATCGGAACTTGACACAGCAGAGGCAGTAATACTTCCCGGCGGTATGCCCGGAACACTTAATCTTGAAAAAAACGAAACGGTTATCAATGCGGTAAAGTATTGTTATGAAAAAAATAGGCTTATAGGCGCAATATGTGCTGCTCCGTCAATTCTCGGACATCTCGGTATTCTCAAGGGAAAAAGAGCGACTGCTTTCCCCGGATTTGAAAAGGCACTTGAGGGTGCGGATTTCCGCAATGATTATGTATCGCATGACGGAATGATTATAACGGCAAGAGGAATGGGCGTATCTGTCGATTTCGGACTTGAACTTCTTTCGGCGCTCAAGGACAAGGAAACGGCTGATAATGTGAAGAACTCGATTCAATGCAAAGCATAGCCGAAAAAAAATCGGCTTTCAGGGATGAATGTAAATGCCTGCGCCGCAGTATGGATATGAGGGAACGAAACGATGCGGATAAGAAAATATTTATGAATACCCTAAGCCTGATTGACATTCTCAAACCAAAACTGATTTTATGCTATGTATCCTCTCCTGCGCTTGAGGTTGATACCGTCATGCTTATAAAACAGCTTCTTAGCGGCGGTGCGGAGGTCGCAGTACCTAAATGTACCGGCGGCTTGGGAAATATGGAATTTTACATTATAAAGGATTTCAGTTGTCTCAGTGCAGGGGCTTACGGTATATCGGAGCCGGATGAGTCCGTATGTTACAGGGCAATTCCGTGCGGGAGAACGCTGTGTATAATTCCCGGTCTTGCGTTCGACCGGCTTGGAAGAAGAATGGGCTTTGGTAAAGGATATTATGACAGATTTCTTGTCAATTTCGGAGGAATAACGGCAGGCTTATGCTACGAATGTTGTATGAGAGATGAAATACCGCATGAAGAGCATGACGCCGTGATGGATTATGTCATAACCGAAAATAATTGCTTTTTGATTGGAGATAAAAAGAAGGTGTTTAGCTGTGAGCGATGAGTTGGATGAGAAGAGAAGAGAAAAAGTCGAAAGCTTTAAGATTGAGTTTAATGATGATTTTGATGATGAGTTTGAAGATATACAAAGCGACGGTCCAGAGGAAATAAAATCCGATGAGGAACCTCAAGATTTCAGCATAAATCTGCAAAGCGGAGGTTCGATTGAAGATGATGCGAATGATTATCCGACAGATGATCTTTCAAGCTACAGTGACGAACCTCAGGAGCCTGTCAGGCAGCTTGACAAGCATGAGTTTAGAGCGGCAAAAAAGCTGGATAAAAAGCGCCGCCGCCGAAAAGCCAAAAAAAACAGGGTTATATTCCGCACAGTGTGGCTGGCAATGGTTGTGTTTGTTTCCATAATGATAGGCGAATATATTATGGTCGGTGTAAATGATATGCTTGCAGTGGGCAGGGAAGACGACATGGTTGTTGAAATAAATATTCCCGAAAATGCTACCCTTGATGAGGTGACCGATATTCTTGCAGATAACGGAATAATAAAAAATAAGTCTTTCTTTAAGTTTTATGCTGCTGTTACAAAATCAACCTCGGGATTCACCCAGGGTACATTTGAGGTACAGACCAACAAGGATTATCAGGCTCTTATAGACAGACTCCAGACTGAAACAAACAGAACGGATGTTGTAAATCTTCAGTTCCGCGAGGGTATATCCATTCTTGAAATGGCTGATATGCTTGAGAAGAATAAGGTATGCTCCGCTGATGAATTCCTTGAAAAATGTAATTCTGATGAATTTGACAGCGAATTTGAATTCATTAAAAATGTAAAAAATAAAAATTCCAGATATTATAAGCTTGAGGGCTATCTGTTCCCCGATACATACGATTTCTATGTAGGAGAAAACCCGCATTCGGTTGTATATAAGTTTTTGAGCAACTATAACGATAAGCTTTATCATACGAAAATCCGTTTTGTTCAGGGTGAGAAAAAGGCCACCGTTGCAAAAAGAGCAGAAAAGCTTGGCATGAGCATGGAGGATGTTATAACCCTTGCTTCGCTTATACAGGCTGAGGCTGCTAACGAGGATGATATGTATGTTATATCCTCAATTCTCCATAACCGTCTTGATACTATACCGAACGACGGTCGGAATGAATTCGGTGAAGGCGGCTTTAAAAACCTTCAGCTTGATTCAACAATATACTATCCCTATAAGACTCAGAACCAGGTTCCCGCAGCTTTAAGAAAAAATTATGTAAGCAAATATGATACGTATAAAATTAACGGTCTGCCTGCAGGTCCGATATGTAACCCCGGTCTGGCTGCGATAGAAGCTGCTGTCAATCCTTCGGAAACAGATTATTATTACTTCTGCCATAAGGCCGCCGAGGACGGTCAGTCGGCAATACCGTATTATGCAAAATCCGAAGAAGAACATCTTAATAACCGTCAGGAAGCGGGATTGTTGTAAATTGGAGGTATTTTCAGTTAAAACAGCCGAAATGTTCGGCTGTTTTTTCTATCAGGGAATTAATTATGTATATTTTATTAATACAATACGAATTTATAAAAAATTATTGAAAAATATAGTTCATTTTGTTATAATTAAGTATACAGCAGAATGGAGGTTTGAATATGGAATCCTGTACTCAAATGTATACAAGAAAGATTGTTGACTCCATAATACATGGACTGGATCAGAACCACAGCAGTATCTTGTTTGTAAAACATTACAATAATCTCAATATTTCTATGGACTCGATACAGGAGGCTGTGGAAAAAAGCAGCAGCGATATTGAGTTTTTGTACCATGAATACTCTGCAACCAGAATGCAGGAGGCATATGAGCCGTTTCTTGGTTGGATAAAGCAACTGTATTTCAAATATTATTACAGAGTTCCTTTGGATGACTTTCTTGAGGAAACAGATGTTTATTTTCTCAGCCGCCCGACGATAAAAAGCTATATCATGCAGGGGGAATGTGAGAGAACCGAGAATATAATTGTAGTAGAGGTGGAGTATGAGCGTAAGCAGCTTATAAAATCGCTGATCAATATTCTTACCTATATATCAAAGGACCATACTCTGTTTTTTGTGCTTAACAAGCTCCATTTGGCGGAAGACGGAACATTGAACTTCCTATACCATTTTATCAACGAAAGTTACAGCAATATATCCCTTCTTGCTAACTATAATGAAGCCTATGCTATGCCCATATATACTTCATATATATGGTCGGATCTTGTTCGTAGGATTGATGAGCTTAACTATATGCTTGATTGGAATATTCAGGATTCTCAGGCAGAGGTCAATATAATGGAAGGCTTTGAACCGGTCCTGTCAGACTTCCCCGACTACCTTGTAAAGATAAATAATATGATACTCACTTTGTCCGATAAGCAGGCGTTATATTATCTTGATGTCATCTACAACAGATTGATAACCGAAAAGGTCAGTATCAGCTCAAAGAATCTTGTCCGTTTCTATATACTTTATACGATGGCGGCTATATATGAGGGTAAGTATACAATTGCCCTTAGTATGTGCGACAGACTTAAAAATGTAAATAACAAGCATCCGAATATAAAATATACCTTCAGATATTATTACCTCCTGACGATTTGTGAAATTTACGGAGGACAGCCGAGTCTTGCAAAAAAGAATTCCCGCAGATGTATGAAAATAGCTCAGAAAAGCGGTTCGGAAAAATACCTTTTATATGCACAGATACTTGATTATATGTGTCTTCTTGACGGTTGGATGTCGTATATGCTCTGGCATGGAATAGATGAAAGTGAGAGAATAGAGGAATTCAAGGAAAAGGCAATGAAATATAAGATGTATAATCATCTTGCTCATATAGTGTTTTACGCATGCAACAATAAGAAAAGCTTCTTTTCCGGTGACGCTGAGAAATGTGAAAATCAAAAGAATTTCGTTGAGGCTATGAATATAGCAAAGATGCTGAAAAACGAAAGGCTTATGATTTCCGCATGGAAGAAAAACGTATTTGTTGCTCAGGGATACGGCTATTATTCTTTCGTTGACTACTATTATAAAAAATGCCTCGATATTATCGAAAACCAGAATGATAAAGCGGAGGAGGCTTCCATATATAACGGACTTGGCTTTAACCGTATAGTAAGCGAGCAGTTTAATCAGGCTAATGACTACTTCAATCAGTCTCTTGAGCTGTTTTATAAGCTCAAGGATGTATACAACGTAGCGGAAACTCTTTATAATATGGCTACGAATGCAATACTTTCCTTCAATTACGATGTTGCCTATAATAATCTTCTTCAGGTTCTTAAACTATTGGATTCCCTAAAACAGTACCGTATGAGGATATGCAATATATCAAAGTTATACGGTATGATAGTATATTGCAGCTATAAGATGGGAATTGAGTACAATGCACATTTCTATCTTAACAAGATGCAAAGGGTTCTTTACCACTTGTTATACTGTGAAGGCGAGCCTAACTATTATCTTTGGGACGACGATATGTTCTTCTATTACTTTTGCAGCGCATTGCTTGAAAAAAGCGATGATATAGTCAAGGCTCAGGAGTATATGGATAAGGCAAAGTACCATATGTTACGCTCCGAAGGACTGCAGTTCTTTGTATATGCCATGTTTGCCGAGGAACAGTATGATATTTATGCGGAGCAGGATAAGCTCGAAAAGGGCGAAGAGATACTTAATGCGTGCATAGAGTTTTGTAACAGGAATGGCTATAAATATAAGGAGGAGAGACTTTTCGCAAAGCTTCATAAAAAAACCTACATTGAAAAGCATATCCCTATTCATGTTCAGAAAATCGACAAATACCAGATAGACGAGCTTGCTCAGATCTCTGAGATGAGGGTAATGCTTGACGACAAAACGAAGGGTATTAATTTCCTTCTTTCATGGCAGGAGCTTCTGAATAAGCCGAATACGACGGTAGAATCCGTAATAGACGATTCAATGGTAATGCTTCAGAACAACTATAATGTTGATAATATTCTTTATGTGGATGTCGTTGACGAAACACCCGTTATAAGATATAACAGCAGCGATATTGAGATATCGGACGAAAAGCTTATGGATGTTGCACACCATCTGAGGCGGCATAAAAAGGAGTTTGTATCCTCAAGATTTGAAAGGGAATTTTATGAATATACTCCTTTTCTGGATATATACGGAGTGAATAACATAGTTTCATTTGCCTGCATTCCGGTTACTATGAATGATGAACTTACGGGCTTTATGATAGCTTGTATGGAGCTGCATGAAAATATGAGCAGCAGTATAACGGTTTTTGACAGAAATGATCTTACTATATTCAAGTTTGCTATGCGACAGATGACCGATACCATTTATCGACTTAGAGCAAGAGACGAAATCAACGAGATGAATAATAAGCTTCAGAAGAGTGCTGTTACCGATTTGCTTACCGGGCTTTACAACAGACAGGGCTTTACAAAAAGACTTGATGATTACACAAACCTTGTTATCAGGGGTAAGAAAGAGGATACGGAAGCAACGGTCATCTATCTTGATCTTGATAATTTCAAGTACTACAATGATACCTTCGGTCATGATATCGGAGATGAAGTTCTTATAGCATTTTCAAGGTTGTTTGAGAAGGTTGTGGGAACTAAGGGATATATTGTACGTTATGGCGGAGATGAGTTTGTTATTGTACTTCCCGGTCATGATGTGGACACGGGTGAGCAGATAGCAAAGGATATATACAAGGGTATCGAGGACAGTAACCATTTTGAATGGATAATAAGCAAGGATGTGAATTCGGCTGCGGAAATAGCGGAAAAGAATAAGGTGTCATGTTCAATGGGTATAGCGGATATGGATATTTATGATACTGCTCATATGAACGACGCGCTTAAACGTGCCGATACTATGCTTTATGCCGTAAAGAAAAACGGTAAGTCTAATTATATGGTCTGGACAGAGGAATGTGAAATGAATTCTGTTTATCCTGATGATTAATATTTAAGCCTATGAAAAGGGAGTTGTCACGGCGCACATATTGTGCGTGAATGACGACTCCTGTTTTTTGCGTATTCATGTATATGCTCCCGAGTGTATATTCTGTAATCTCTGCAATCTTATTATTGCCGTGAAGCTTCTGCTTTGTCAGAAATCAAATTGAAAATGTAAACGGGACTGCCGCATTGGTATCAGTAAAACCTGATGTGACAGTCCCGCCGAGTTTTGATTTTTTACCGTCAGTCTTTCAAACTTACAAACAATCATTCTCCGTGAACGGATAATGTTACGGAATACACTCAATTATGCCTTGTTTACTGAGCCGAAGAGCTCCATTTTCTCTTTAACGGTAGCTTTTATCGCCTCAAATCCGGGAGCGAGAAGTTTTCTCGGGTCAAAGCCTTTGCCCTGAAGATCCTTGCCTTCTTCTATGTACTTTCTCGTTGCCTCCTGGAAAGCAAGCTGACACTCTGTGTTTACATTGATCTTTGAAACACCGAGAGAAATAGCTTTCTTTATCATGTCAGCCGGAATACCTGTGCCGCCGTGAAGAACAAGAGGCATAGCTCCCGTAAGCTGCTGAACAGCGTCAAGAGTTTCAAAGCTGAGTCCTTCCCAGTTGTCGGGATATTTGCCGTGAATGTTTCCGATACCTGCCGCAAGCATTGTGACACCGAGGTCTGCAATCTGTTTACATTCCTGAGGGTCTGCACATTCTCCTCTTCCGATAACGCCGTCTTCCTCGCCGCCGATCGAACCTACCTCTGCCTCAATTGAAAGACCTTTCTCCTTACAGATAGCAACAAGCTCCTTTGTCTTTTCTATATTTTCCTCAATCGGATAGTGGGAGCCGTCAAACATGATTGACGAGAAACCTGCTTCTATACATTTTTTTGCGCCCTCATATGAGCCGTGGTC
>CANRDH010000068.1 GCA_947629295.1 uncultured Clostridia bacterium | reverse complement strand
GCTTTGATAGAATCTTCTGTCGACGAATTTTTACACAATCCTATCACGTTTGCCATAACAACATCTCCGATATCACTTTTTTCCTTGATTATACAATAAGTCATCAGATTAATCAAGGGATGGGAAAAATCACATGAATACTCAACTTTCCGTTTTGGCAATCCGCCGATATTGTTCCTCCAATCTGTCCGGCCAATGCCCTCGCAATGGAAAGTCCGAGTCCTGTGGAATTTCTTGCCGTCTCTACGGTATAAAATCTGTCAAACAGTTTTCCGACCTGTACCTCACTCAGGTCGGCGGCTGTATTGGTAAAAATAACCTCACCGGCTTCCGTAAGACTGAATGGGTAATTTGATAATTAAAGAGAAATGTCCCCGCCTCATAGGAAGGGACATCTTTCTGTAAAGATACAGCGGTTATGCTTATTCTCCTTAGTCCGGGGTAAAACACAGCAGTAAAAGTCAAGGATGTATACTACTGAAAAATGAATAACATCGGACATAATCAATATGTATGACTGATACTCACATCTGCATAAATAAACATTAACGCACGAACCTAAATAATATAAACTGTTGTACATATTAGCTTTTTTAATTTTATTAATTAAGATAGGTTTTGATATTATGTTTCCTCCAGCCAACGGACTGCACAGTGAGCAAAGCCTGCTGAGCCTATTGGGCAAACATCCTCATTGAATCGCACCTTAGGATTATGTGCGGAGTAGTCGCCGCGCTCGTCTGAGAAACCGGCAGATATGTACAGCAGTGCTGACGGAATACGCTCTGCAACCTTTGCAAAATCCTCAGAGGCATTGGCTGCCATTCCCGGGTATCCCATATTGCCGGGTATGGGCATCTCTTTCATATATCCTGCTACCTTCTCAGTAAATGCCTTATCGCATACAAGCGGCGGCACGTCTGACAAAGTGAACACCTCGGCATCGGCACCGTTCATTGCAGCAATGCTTGCGGCAACTTCTCTTATCCTGCGTACCAGAAGTTCTCTTGCCTCCTTGTCGTTTGTACGCAGAGTACCCTCCAGCTCCGCAGTGTCCGGAATTATGTTGGGCGCACTGCCGGCACAGAATTTGCCTAAAGTCAGTACGCAAGTCTTCTCCGGGTTTGCCTCACGAGCTATCAGTCCTTCCAGAGCGGTGTATATCTGCACTCCGGTATGAATGGGGTCTACAGAAAGGTTAGGATAAGCCCCGTGACCTCCCTTGCCCTGTATTACTATCCTGAATCCGTCCACAGAGTTCATCATAACAGAGCCTGCGTTATACATAAACATACCTATAGGCAGCTTTCCGGGAGCTACGTGGAAAGCCAGCGCAGCCTCGGGTATCGGGGCTTCAAGTATGCCGTTGTCTATCATATTGCCGCTGCCCTCAAAGGTTTCCTCCGCAGGCTGAAACATCAGCTTTACCCTGCCTTTCAGCTCGCTCTCACATTCTTTCAGCATCTTTGCCGCTGTAAGCAGCATCGCAGCATGAAAGTCATGTCCGCAGGTATGGGCTTGCTCACCGGTTGGGCAGGCAAAATTCTCCCCGCTCTCCTCAGCCATTGGAAGTGCGTCCATATCTGCCCGGAGCAGCAGCGTCCTCTCTCCATGACCAATAAGTGCCGTTACACCTTTGCCGCAGCGCTCGGCCTCAATGCCGCAGTCTGCAAGTGTCTTCATAACATAACTGCATGCCACCGGCATATCCAGTCCCACCTCTGCGTGCTCATGAAGATAACGGCGGTGCGCAACTGTTTCATCTTTCAGCTCCAAAGCCCTTTTGTAAAAATCCATAAGCTAACCTCCTTTTTTTTATATTATACTTACAATATACATCTGTTGTCAACTATCTCAGTTTTATTATCTGTATGCAGGCAGGAAAAGCAGCCGTCACTCCAAGATGTCTCCACTATCAGACATTGTTTGAAAAGAAGTATGTTACGGGGAACATCGACATTAGATCATCTACATCCGCTTTACGGACAAGTCCAAATATATCTTTTGTTTCGGATAATATGTATCCCTTTCTTCGCACCCAAATGTTTTTATAATAGGAATATTAAAATACATCTGTTATGGCAACCTGTCCGCCGGATAACATATTGCTTTTTCTCGAAATTTGAGATAAAAGACCTTGAATATCCGCTTTTTTCATTTGAATAAGACAGATACAAACGGTTTCTATATTGTCGCTTTCCGTTCCTCTTGTTTGGCTGACATAACATAAACCTTCAACAATTCTTTTTGTTTCCCTAAAAGAAACTTTATCAATTTCAACACTTATATCTGAATACCTTGAAAGTTTACAAACAGGCATAAGAACATATTCTGAAAAAAACGCCTCATCATATTTTTCTGTTTCTTTCAGCATATCAGCAAAACATTTGCCTATAACATTTTTATTTTCATTTGATGCATTCCAAAAATAACTGCCGTTATTGTTCAAAAAAAGCCTTTCAAATTGTTCATGAGTACTTATGATATATAAGTCACCGACAAACTCTGTTTCTTCAAAAAAATCACTTGAATAAAATTCCGAAGAATAATGATGAACATCATCTTTATTTTGAGTTATCTGACGTGATGAGATATAAAAGTAATCCGCGGAAAAATCAACGGAATAATCTGCAAACAACTGCAAATATCCGTTAAAAAAAGACAAAAGAAACAAAACAGACATAAACGGAATAAACAGCCTTTTGAGAATTCCGTTAAAAGACCGAACCGCAATAACAGCCAAAATAAAGGTAACCGCCATATCAAAAATAAAAAGTATTTCACTATTCATCAAAACTGATAACGCACATAGAAAAGAGAAAACACTAAATAAAAGCAACGATTTTAAAATAATCTTATCTTGTTTTTTAATACAAAAGACAAGAAAGAAAATAAAAATGACAACACCCAAAAATAAAACAAAATCAGCATTAACACTTAAAGAAAAAATTTCAATCCTATAAACATTATTTTCAATCAGTGCTATAAAAACTGCATTAAAGCAAGCTGCGATTATTGCAATTAAAACAACTTCCACAAAAATCTTTTTTCTCAGCTGTTTGGGGCTGATGTTAAATTCACTGTCCGTTTCGGGTATCTGATCACCACATGAATTACGTTCAAAGCTCTGTTCTGATGGATTATCTTTCATATATAAAACTCCAATCCGACAAAAGGGAAACAAATCACGTTTCCCTCGGCTTGTCGAAAAAGTCTACCTAAAAGGGTAGGTTTTTTTAATTTTAAAGCCGTTAGATATTATTTTTCTCTATATTCGAAATCTATTATTCCCTGATGGTATAATCTTACCCCGTATTCTCCTTGAATACGGGGTTTTTCTACAGACTGAAAGGAAGTCTTCCGACTTCCTTTTGAAGTATTACATTATGATTGGAAATACTCCTTCTCAGCAATAACGTCTCCGTTGCCGTCTTTGAAACGTACAATAACGCTTATGCCCGGTTGTTCAATATATTGCTGAATACTGTTTGCGATGCCTTCATATGTGGACGACATACTCTCCAGCATTTCCTCCAGCTGCTCAGCCTGTTCCTCAGTGACAACGGTATCATACATACATTCATATACAAGCTTAGTCTCGTCCTCAACATAAACATCTGCATTAATACCCTGAGTTTGATACTGCTCAATCTGAGAGTCAATCATATCCTGCATATAAGACTGATTCATAAGCTCATCAAGCGTGGCTATTTTAATTCCGCTGTATGAGCTTGTATTTACATCACTGATATCGTAATTGTCATCATCGTCATCTGCACTTGTATATGTCTTCTCATAAATCGTAGTGCCGTCGGAATTGTTGTACCTAATGATGAGAGAAACTCCTTCCATATCAAAAGACGTTTCTATCTGCTTGATAAAGTTTATAAAATTTGCTTTTACTGCATCGGTTGAAGTTGCTAACTCATCAGCATACATTTCCGCGCTCTCAATATACTCTGTAAATGTGCAGGTAAGCGCAACGGTTGAGTCGTCAACAAGTGACATCTCAGCTTCTACGCTATCGTTGGAGAGAGAATCAAGCATACTGTCAAGCTGCGACTTGTATGTCTCGTTTTCAAATGCCTCTCTCAATGAGCCGGGAGTTGCAGAAACTGAGGATTTGCTTGATTCCTCGCCGGGTTCGGATTCGGAGCTTTCCGGTTCGCTGCTGTCCTCATCGGATTTTTGAGATACCGAGGACTGTCCGGAGGTTTTCGAGCTTTCATTATTGCCGTCATTTTTGCACGCTCCGAAGCAAAGGACGATCAATATCGCTGCGGAGCATACTGTCAGAA
This sequence comes from uncultured Clostridia bacterium, assembly GCA_947629295.1. GTDB lineage: Bacteria > Bacillota > Clostridia > Oscillospirales > Acutalibacteraceae > UBA1213. The sequence goes on along the minus strand of CANRDH010000068.1, from coordinate 3,633 downwards.
TTTTGTATATTTTTTTCATCGACATCCATCCTGATATTTATTTCTGATTTAATTTGTTTACATTAGCTGGGATTGTACTCCCTCTGAGCAAGAACAGTTCCGTTTGTATCCTTGTATACTACTTCAACGGTTATATCGTTAATGTGCAATTCGTTTCTGAATTCCTTTGCAATGCTTTCATATGTCTGCTTAACATCGTCGCCATCTAAAACTTCTTCAAGCGCAGATTTAATTGAATCGTCAACCGCAATCTTGAAACGGCCTTCAAAAACAAGTTTGTTGCCATCTGCATGGAAGGATACTTGTATTTCATCCGTAGATTGCTGATTAGCTATTTCCTGAAGCTGGGCAGTGTTTGACGACTCGTTGAGGTAATCCTCCAATGTTGTAGGGGAACAGGCAGCAAGCGAAAAAGCAAGCGCCAAAACCGCAAGCATCGAAAACAGTAGTTTAAATTTTTTCTTCATAGTTTACATCCTCCAAAAATATTTTATATTTTTGCGATATTATAACATAAATATTTACAATTTTAAATAGTTATTTAAGCCAAAAAAAGACGAAAACGGAATTTTATTATATCTAATTTGTATATTTTTGAAAAAAATAAAAAATTTTGTATCTTAATTAAAATACATTTGTGTAATAATATATCGGAAAAGAAAAATAAGCGATAATCCATATTCGGATAATGGATTATCGCAGGCGTCTAAATCTTTACTATTTTATTAAGGCGGTTTATGAGGATAACGGATACAGTAATTTTTGCAGCATCGGGTATCAGGAACGGTATTACGCAGTTTGAAAGCGCTGCTGCAATGCCTGTCGGATTGCCTTGATTGTTCATTACAAATATAAACCATGCCGTACCAAAGGCATAACAAAGTAAATCCCCGATAACCATACCGACTATTAAAGCGCCTATTTTTTTCTTAAAGAAATCCGACGCAAGCCCCACAACAACAGCAGTAAATATAAATCCGATTATATATCCTCCTGTAACACCGAACAGGACACCGAAGCCTCCTGAAAATCCATTGAATACAGGCAGCCCGACAATACCCAGAAGTATATAAACAAGCACGCTTATGGTTCCCCTTCTGGCTCCGAGCAGACCGCTTGAAAGGAATACCCCGAGGGTCTGCAATGTAAATGGTACCGGACCGATTTGAAGTCTTATCTGTGCACATATTGCGATAATTGCGGCGAACATAGCAATATATATACTATCCGTAAGCAATTGGCGACGCTTATTATTGTTTTCCTTTATGTTTTCTTTTGTCTCGTTCATATTATCATACCTTTCCTGATTCTGCCATTGCGCAGACAATTGTCAATCGTACATCGAAAAACAAGTTGACAATCGTATTAAAAAAATTAGGCGCAAACCTGACATTCAATATTATAATGCATTTAAAATTAATTGTCAACTATATATTTTAAATTATGTTGACAATCTAAAAAAACAGAGTACTTATAGAAGACCGTACTCTGAATAGAAAACACAATCATTCCAGAATATTTTCAAAGCTGGTAAAAACTTCCGGGATTTGTCCTGTTTTATAAGTACCTATTGAGTCATAACATTATTTTAGCCCTGTGCAGGCGAATCTTAACATTTTCTACGCTTATACTGAGTGAGGCTGCAATATCTTTGTCATGCATATCACAGTAGTATTTCAGGATTATTACATCACCGTATTTTTTATCAAGAGCCTTTATCATCCCGAACAGTCTGTCACGGAGTTCCTTATTTTCGGTGTCAACGGATAAATCCGATATATCCTCCTCTTCCTGATATACATCTTCGGTACTAATTTCTCTTTTTCGTTTATTGTAAATCTTATATGAGGCATTTCTTACGGTAATAATCAGATAACTGCGTATTTGGTTACCGTTCATAGAATGTGTTTTTTCAAAATTTCTTGCAAGAGATAAAAAAGAATCCTGTACTGCATCCTCAGCCGATGAGGTATCCTTGAGAATTGAATAGGCACAGTTATACATTATATCTTTATTTTGATAATAAATTTTTTCAAAGGTAAGTTTGTCATTATCACTGTTAATAGCAGCAAGACAAAGCATCAGCATATTTTATCACCATCCGTATATACAAATCCGTCATAATAATACGCCTGACCGACAAAAAGATACAAAATAGTCAAATTTTGGTTTTTTTGTAGTGATATACTTGCCCTTTTATCTACTCATTATATTATATATTCCGCTTTGAAGCAACTGTTTTTCTTGATTTTTGGATATGGGTGGTGTATTATAGAAACATAGCAAAATGGGGTGTTTTTTTGTGAAATTAGGAAAAAACCAAATATATATGGGTGAGGCGGTTGATTATACATCTGATGGCAGCGGTGTATTTAAAATAAACGGTATGGCGGTATTCGTTCCCAATACCGCTGTCGGTGATATTGCAGAAATTAAGATTGTTAAGGTGGGAAAGAGTTACGCATTTGGCAGGCTTGAAAAAATAATTAAACCGTCTGATAACAGAATTGCCGAGGATTGCAGCATATTCCGTAAATGCGGAGGATGTGTTTTCAGACATATTGATTATTCCGCTGAGCTTATCTTCAAGCAAAAAAGGGTATATGATGCACTGACAAGGATAGGGGGAATTGACGGAAATATTATCGGCGATATTGTTCCGTCTCCGTTATGCAGTGCATACAGAAATAAGGCTCAGCTTCCGATTACCCGAGATCCCGATGGGAGAATCAGGGTGGGCTTTTTTGCTTCGAGGAGTCATAGGGTGATACCTCTCGATTATTGTCCATTGCAGTCTGAATCCTTTAACAAGGCTATTGAGGTTTTTTTGAAATGGGCAGACAGGTCAGGTGAGTCGGTATATGATGAGGCAATTCATAAAGGCGTACTCCGACATCTATATTTGCGTTATTCAAAAAAAACAAGCGAGCTTATGGTTTGCATTATAGCCAATTCGGACAGACTTAAAGATGAAGAAAACCTTGTTGAACTTCTTAGGGATGAGCTGCCGGAGCTTGAAACTGTTGTGCTTAATATCAACAGAGAAAAGACTAATGTAATAACGGGCAAAAAATGCAGAAATCTCTATGGTGACGGATATATTACCGATGAACTCTGCGGCTTGAAATTCAGAATATCACCTCTGGCTTTTTATCAGGTAAACAGGGATGCTGCTGAAAAGCTTTATGGTATTGCTGCGGATTTTGCGGGTCTTAAATCAAATGAAACCCTTCTTGATATGTATTGCGGAACAGGCACTATAGGTCTTTCTATGGCTTCGAGGGTAAAAAACCTCATTGGAGTTGAAATTGTACCTCAGGCAATAGAGGATGCAAGGGAAAATGCAGAAATTAACGGTATAGAAAATGCACGTTTTATATGTTCCGACGCTATTGAGGCAGCAAGGTTACTTTATGATGAAGGCGTTCGACCTGATTGTATTATACTTGACCCACCAAGAAAGGGCTGCGGCAGTGAACTGATTTCCGTTGTTTCTGAAATGCTGCCGGATAGAATTGTATATGTTTCCTGCGACCCCGCTACTCTTGCAAGGGATTTGGCTATTTTTAAGGAAAAGGGTTACTCTGCAAGGAAAGCTGTTCCGGTGGATATGTTCCCGAGAACGGGGCATGT
>CANRDH010000067.1 GCA_947629295.1 uncultured Clostridia bacterium | reverse complement strand
CCTCTCTCCTCGGGAAGATACCCTATACGCAGCTTATCTCTTTCAAAAGTCTTTCCGTCAATCAGAATATCGCCGCTGTTCTGATAAAAAACTCCCATCACTATTCGTATTGTTGTGGTTTTTCCCGCTCCGTTTCTTCCGAGAAGACCGAGAGCCTTACCGCTTTCCGCTGTAAAGGTAATATCCTTCAGAACTTCCTTATCGCCAAAGCTTTTTGTCAAATTTTTAACTTCTAATTTCATCAATATCACCAACCCCTTCATAATATATATTTTTATTCATAAATTTCTCAATATCATCGCTGTAGAGATTTACGGCAAGCAAAAGCTTTGCATACGCACTTTCCTTATTCAAATCATACAGCGGCAATGCACCGTTTTTCAGCATTATATCGCTTGTTTCATACATACTGCCTGCACTGCTTTGAAATGAGCACATATACATCGGTATTCCCCTATCCCTGCACCTATCCAGCAGTGTCAAGGCTTTTTGACTTACAGTTGCAGAATGATATGTCAGGTGCAGGACTGCACCCGTATTTTCATCAATTACGATCTTATCGTAATCAAGTGACGGATAAGGCGTTATCATATATACGGATTTCCTGAACTCAACACCCTTAAGTCCTGTAAGTGTCTTATGCTTTTCAAGCAAAGACATATCAAAATCAGTATTTGATTTTATTTTGCCGTCTTTATCAATAAATGCAAGCGGCTCACCGTCAGCCGACGAAAAACGGTCGTTTATTCTGTCAGCTTCATTTATCCTTGTTGGAATATACGCCTCTACGCCATTTTCCGTACCGCTTCCATATACTGTATATATACCACTGCACACATTCTCAATAAGTCGGACTGCCGCATTAAAATTCATCAGTGCATTGCTGCGAGGGTCATCAGGCACAAAATTAGCCGCCGTAATCACTATCGGAATATTAATATGATTAAGACACATACCTAGCAAAGCAGAGGAATAGGAAAGCGTATCGCTTCCGTGTGTTATTATCATACCGTCAAAGCCTGACAAATCAAGAGAAAGTATATAATTTATAAGTGCCTCCCAATGACTGACATCAAGATTTTCACTCAATATATTAAGCGGCGACCTTATTAAAAACCGACAGTCATTATGCTCCGCTTCATACATCTCAAGCACTCTGCATTTTTTGCTGTCCGTCCCGATTATGCCGTTTCTGTTCACGCTGCCTATTGTCCCGCCTGTCAGTATAAGCAAAATATTTTTCATCTCGTCATCTCCGTCAAAAGATATGTATTGCGGAATTATAAAGTTGACCAATCCTACCGTTTTTTTATCATCATATATTTTCTTTTCAACATAAATCATCATTTTATTCCTTATATATGTGTCATTGTCTCCCGGACCATCATATCTCTTCTTAAATATGATATCAAATTGATATCATTTTGTCAACATATTTTTTGTCATCTATTTTCATATACTTTTTGATATACAACCTGATTCGTAATAAATAAAAACATATCGTAACATCGATAAAGTAAGCTGTAAAGTTTTTAAGCATATATTCATTACAATTTAAAAATCGTAGTTTATAATATACATATAAGTATTATATCATAGTTTTCTACATTTGAGGGTGCCTTTTCAGGAAAATTATTTAATATTCTATCTGCGGCTGTTATATCATACTTTTTGAATATTTACTGAAATTATAAAAAATTAAGTAAATATTTAATACATATTGCTTGCTTATATATGATAAGATGTGCTATAATAGACAGGTGTATACACACATACGTATAAGGAAAGGAAAATCTTATTTATGAAGCTTGTTTCATGGAATGTAAACGGACTGAGAGCTTGTATGAAAAATGGATTTATTGATGTTGTAAGAGACCTCAGCCCTGATTTTGTCTGTATTCAGGAAACCAAAATGCAGGAAGGACAGGCCGAAGTGCCGCTTGAGGGATATAATAAATATTTCAACAGTGCTGAAAAAAAGGGTTATTCGGGAACGGCAGTATTTACACCCCATACTCCCGAAAGCGTTACGTATAATGGGATGAATATAGAGGCACATTCCCACGAGGGCAGAATGATAACACTTGACATGGGAAGCTTTTATCTTATCAATGTCTATACTCCCAACGCAAAGGAAGGGCTGCTGAGAATTGATTACCGTATGGAATGGGAAACCGATCTGCGGGAATACCTTATGCGCCTTGACAAAGAAAAACCCATTATTTACTGCGGCGATCTCAATGTTGCGCATAATGAGATAGATCTTAAAAACCCAAAAGCCAATAAAGGAAATGCGGGATTTTCAGAGCAGGAAAGAAATAAAATAGCTGAGCTTCTCGACAGCGGATTTGTTGATACATTCCGTTATCTCCACCCCGACGCTGAGGGTAAATACAGCTGGTGGTCATACAGATTCAATGCGAGAAAGAATAACGCAGGATGGCGTATTGATTATTTTATTGTTTCCGACAGGATAAAGGATAAGATAATCAATGCGGATATACTTTCGGATATATACGGGAGCGACCACTGCCCCGTAATATTGGAAATAGATATATAAATTATTATTTCAGAACATATTAAAAACAGTGAGCAGGTGTAAATATGATCAAAGTGAAAAACTTGACAAAAACCTATGTACGAAACAAAGCTCTCGACGATATCAGCTTTTCTCTCGACGAAGGCGATATTCTGGGTTTTCTCGGCCCTAACGGAGCAGGCAAGTCCACAACAATGAACATCATTACGGGTTATCTCTCAAGCGACAGCGGAACCGTTGAAATAGACGGAATTGATATTCTTGAAGATCCCGCAGGAGTAAAAAAGAAAATAGGTTATCTTCCCGAAATTCCCCCGCTTTATAATGATATGACCGTGCAGGGATATCTTGAATTTATGTTCAAGCTAAAAAAGGTAAAACTGCCTATGAAGGAGCATATTTCAAAAATCTGCGATATGGTCAGTATATCCGATGTAAAAAGCAGAATAATCAAACATCTTTCAAAGGGCTACCATCAGCGTGTTGGTCTTGCCCAGGCACTTTTGGGAGATCCTCCTGTGCTTATCCTTGACGAGCCTACGGTTGGTCTTGATCCCCGTCAGATTATAGAAATACGCAAACTTATACGGAATCTCGGAAAAAAACATACAATTATCCTTTCCTCTCATCTTCTTTCTGAGGTTCAGGCTGTATGTGATAAGATAATTATTATAAATAACGGTAAAATCGTTACAAGCGGACGTACCGAAGAACTCACGGCAACAGGAAAAGCCACTAACCGCATAGAACTTGTTATTGAGGGCAGAAAACAGAATGTTTATTCCATACTTAACAGTATTGACGGCGTAACAAAGGTCATAGAGCATGAAGAACGTGAAAAGGGCTGCTTTGAATATGTTATCGAAAGCAGCAGGGATGTCCGCAGACCGGTATTCAGAGCTTTTGCAAAAACGGATTATAATATTCTGTCAATGAAGCCTGTTTCGGTATCGCTTGAGGATACCTATCTTGATATAATTTCCGGAAAAACAGAGGGGGTTAATGATAATGTCCGCAATATTTAAACGAGAGCTTCGCTCTTACTTTAATTCACCGGTAGGATATGCTGTTCTTGCGGTGTTTATGTTTTTCAGCGGTATATTCTTCTGGGTACAATGTCTTTATGTCGGAACTTCCAATATGTCAACGGTATTTCAAAGTATGTTCTTCATAGTTTTGTTTGTTATACCTCTTATAACCATGCGGCTTTTCGCTGAGGATAAAAAACAAAAAACCGAACAGGCTTTGCTTACCGCACCGGTAAGTATACCAGGGATAGTTTTTTCAAAATTTCTTTCCGCTCTTGTTATGTTTTCTCTTTGCCTTTGCTCGTACATAATCGAGGGAATAGCGCTTTCCTTTATGACGCACCCTGACTGGAGCGTAATTATAGGCAATATTTTCGGAATGGCTCTGCTCGGCTCCGCCTTCTGCGCTATAGGTATTTTTATTTCTTCACTCACCGAAAGCGTTATAGTTGCGGCAATAACCTCATTTGCAATAAATGCTTTGATAAGTCTTTTAGATACCATAGCGTCAACTGTACCGATCGATGCTGTCAAAAACTTTATAAGCTCACTCTCATTCCAGACGCGTTACGGTCATTTCGCACTTGGTCTGTTTTCGCTTTCGGATATCGTATATTTCGTATCGATAGCCTTTATCTTCCTTTTCCTCACAGACAGGGTTATCGAAAGAAAAAGATGGGCGTAAGGAGGTATTGAAATGTCTGATAAAAAAATAAAGCCGTCAGAAGAAAAGGAAAAAACTGCTGAGAAAACCAAATCTGTTAAAAATAAAAAATCCACCTCTAAAAAGGCTTTGACAAGAAAAGCAAAACGAAGGATCATATCTCTCGCAGGGATATGTCTTGTCATTATTGCGGCTGTGCTCATCAATATCATCAGCGGTATTCTTACCGACAGGTTTGCCGTACTTACGGCAGATATAACAAGCAACAGTTCTTTCAATATTTCCGACGCGTCCGTGAAAGTAGCTCAATCCCTTAAGAAAAAAGTTACTCTAACCTTCCTTACGGACAGAACAAGCTATGAGGCATACGATACCTACTGCAAGCAGGCAACGAGCATTGCAGACCAGCTCAAGAAAAACTCAAACGGCTTTCTTACGGTAGAATATACAGACCTCCTCAAAAATCCTAACATCGAAAATAAATATCAGAATGAAAGTCTTACTGCAACGGATGTCATCATTCAATGCGGTGACAAATACAATGTGATTAAGGTTGAGGATATGTTCAATTTTGATGTATACGGGGAATACCAATATATCACCTCTTCAAAAGCTGAATCGGCATTTGATACTGCCATTGTAAAGGTAACCAGCGACGTGGAAACAAAAGTTGCAATTCTTACGGATAAGAGTGAGGACAGCTACTCGACGCTTGAAACAGTTCTCGCCTCCAACAATTATATACTGACTCCAATTACTGTCGAATCCGAAGATATCCCGGATGACGTAAATACGGTTATAGCATGGGCTCCGACAGAGGATTACAGCGATAAGGCTGTAAACAAGCTTAAAAAGTTTTTGGAAAACGGGGGTAAATTCGGAAAAAGTCTTATTTTTGTACCTTACAGATATGAAACGAAATGTCCGAAAATATCTGCCCTTCTGGAAGAATACGGAATGAAGCTGGAGGACGGACTTGCATTTGAAACCGATACCTCAAGAATGATGACGCAAAACGACGCATACCGTAATATTGCCGGAGTCTTTGACTCAGAATATTATATATCAAATTATTCGGAAGAGGACTTGCCGGTGCTTGTGTCAATGTCAAGGGCTGTAAGCATATCGGGTGACAATACCTCGGCACTTATTCAGTATTCGAGCCAGTCGGGAGTATGCCCGTATTCAGCCGGAGATGACTGGGTATGGCAGGATTATATTTCAGGAAATGTAACGGTTGCGGCTCAGTGCTTGTCCGGCGGTGACGAAGGTATATCAAGGTTAATATTTGTAGGCTCAACGGATATATTTAACACTCATCTTACGGAAAGCGGATTTACGAACAGAAAATATCTTTTCAATATGCTCAACGAGCTTAATAACCGCAGTGATGATACCATATACCTTGATGACAAAGTTATTACACAATACGACCTTTCTTCCGTAAGCTCTCAGACAACCTCCGTAATCGGAGTAATTATGTATGCCGCAATCCCTGTTCTGATATTGGGGGCAGGACTGTGCGTATTTATTGTACGCCGCAGAAAATAACGGAGGTCAGTCATGAAAAAAAATATTCGATTTATTATATTTTCCGCTGCACTTGTCATAGCGCTGGGTGCCGCCCTGATCGTTGTTATGAATATACCCGAAACAGACGACAGCGGAGAAAAAGACACTATTATCTCTGATATACTGCTTTATGATAAAACAAGTCTTGACGCAGAGGAAATAACCGTCAAGAACGATGAGGGCGAATTTGTACTCGTAGGCTTCAGCTACGCTGATCAGATGAGTCAAATTGAAAGTGAAAGCTCTGGGAAAGAAGATCAGGACAGCTCTGATGACTCAGATACAACCTCCTCAAATGTGCGCGTTAATAAGGATTTGGAGGAGGTGCGTATTAATATGCACTATACCATGCAGGATTACGAGCAGATGGAGCTGTCAAAGGATATGACAGACCAGATTGCTTATCAGTGCTCATATGTAACTGCAACAATGCTTATCGACAAGTCGGGGAAAAAATATTCCGAGTACGGCCTTGACAAGCCTGTATCTACCGTAACAACAACCTTCAGCGATAATTCTGAGGAAACACTCTATTTAGGCTCTGTGGCTCCGAACGACAGCGGAATATATGTCAGGTGGAGCGGAAGTAAAAATGTTTATCTTATGCAGCTTGAAGCTGTCAATATGTTTCTTATGAAAAAGTTTGAAATGTTTGACAAGACCATTTCCGAAGAATTTGACAGTAAGGCCGAGGATAACGGTATAGTCAGCCTTTCAATATCCGGTACGAACTATAAGGATCCGATAGAGATTAATTCCGATACAGAGTCGGCCATAGCATCACAATATAAAATGAATTCACCTTTCCGTGAGGTTTGTGCCATAAGCTCGGTTGAAGAAGTCGGGGAAGCTTTATACGGTATCGAAGGGGATGAAGTTGTAGCTGCTCAAATCAATGATGAAGATAAAAAGAAATTCGGACTTGATAAACCGTATATAAAAATATCCGCGGCAGCCGCCGATGAAACATCTGTAGCTATTCTTGCTTCAAAGGCTGATGATGACGGTTATTGCTACATTATGAAGGACGGCGGAGATATAATCTGTAAAATGTCAACGGAGAATATTAAAAGCTGGTACGGTGTAAAATATACCGATTTCCTTGCCATGACTTATATCATGCCCAATGTAACGAAGCTAAACACGCTTGCAATCAATTATGACGGAAACGAAACAACTTTTGAGCTTGAGCACAAGGTTGAAATAAACGACCTTTTTGAAGAAACTACCGTAACCACGGTAAAGCATAACGGTGAGAAAGTGGATTATACCAATCTCTCAACATTTCTCGATAATATGTCGAGCCTTTCAAGAAGGGAAATGAGCCTTAAGAATCTCGACGGATATGAGGAGCTTGCTTCCTTTAAATTCACCTTCGAGGGAAATGTAACTGATGAGCTTATTATCTACAAGAATCAAAAGAGCAGTTATGCCGTTACACTTAACGGGGAAATCGAAGGCACTACATACGGTGAGTACGTTGAAAGTCTTCTGGAGCAAATAGATAAAATAGCCCTTGACGGTGAACTCCAAAGGTTGGGCGTTGACGATGAAGAAAGTGAGGAAGCAGACAGTACCTCTGTAGACTCGGAAGGAGAAACCGATGAATAAGATTTGGAAAATTTTCCGCAAATACCGTGAAATTATTATGTACCTTTTTTTCGGAGGTCTTACTACTGTCGTTAATTTTGCTGTATTTGCAATACTAAGGTATTTCGGTGTGGGATTAATACCTACAAATATAGCAGCTTGGATATGTGCCGTATTATTAGCATATATAACCAATAAAAAATGGGTATTTTGCCACCGTGCCAAAAACAAAAAGGAACTTATACGTGAAATCATTTACTTTTACGGTGCAAGGATTTTTTCACTCATTGTTGAGCTTGCCCTGTTCTGGATATGGACAGATATTATACTTATCTCCTCCCCCGCCCTTAATACTACCGTATATGAATATTGCGTAAAGCTTATCATTCAGGTTATCGTTATTATTCTAAATTATATTTTCAGCAAGTTTTTTATATTTTCTAAAAAGAAAAAAACAAACGATGCGTAAAATAAAATCGGTCATGCCAAAAAAGACATGACCGATTTTAGTGAATTTAAAAGCAGAAAATCACTCCTGCTCTTCCT
>CANRDH010000066.1 GCA_947629295.1 uncultured Clostridia bacterium | reverse complement strand
AATTAATTTCGGAGGAAGCTTATGCTTGATATAAACAGCTTTGGTATAATCGGAGGTGACAAACGCCAGCTCTTTTGCGCCCGCTCTATGGCCGATGACGGCTACGGGGTATTTCTTACAGGCTTTGACAACAGCGAAGATATGCTCGGTTTAAAAAACTGTGATATTTCCACGGTTATAAACAATTCAGATGCATTTATACTTCCGCTTCCTGTTTCAAAAGATGGCAGGACTGTATTCTCTCCGTTTTCTGAGAATCCTCTTGAAACAAATGACCTTATAAGGGTTATCGGAAATGAGAAGCCGGTATTCTGCGGCATTAACGGCGCATTGGATAATGACGCACTTTCTTCTCTGAGACTTTTCAGATACAGCAGCCGCGAGGAATTTGCCGTTGCAAATGCACTTCCCACTGCCGAAGGTGCAATAGAGATAGCTATGCGTGAATATGACGGAACCGTAAGCGGTTCAAGCTGCATAGTCATAGGCTACGGCAAAATCGGAAGAGTTCTGTCTGTTATGCTCAGGAGCATAGGGGCAAATGTTACCGTCGCCGCAAGAAAGCACAGAGACAGGGAATTTATCAAGGCATTGGGAATGACTCCCTCATCTGTTGAAAATATGTACGGAAAATACGATTTGATATTCAACACTGTTCCCGCGGAGGTTCTTGATTCTCATACCCTTGCGAGAATAGCGTCAGGTGCTATCGTAATAGACCTTGCCTCTCTACCGGGCGGAGTTGACGACAATGCCGCCAAAAGAATGTCAATCAGGGTTATTCATGCTCTTTCCCTTCCGGGAAAGGCTGCTCCAAAGACAGCGGGAATCATCATAAAAAATGCAGTTTATAACATAATTGAGGAGGAAGAATTATGAACGGCATAACAGTAGGGTTTGCAATGTGCGGATCCTTCTGCACAATTTCAAAAGCAATTGCGGAGATGAAAAGGCTCGTGGGACTCGGATACAGAGTTTTGCCTATCATGTCCGATAACACCTACAACAAGAATACGAGATTCGGAAAGGCTGAGGATATTGTAAAAGAAGTGGAGGAAATCTGCGGAAGAAATGTTATCCACAGCATCGAAGACGCCGAACCGATAGGGCCGAAGGGAATGACAGATATCATGCTTGTCGCGCCATGCACGGGCAATACCGCTGCAAAGCTTGCCAATGCAGTAACCGATACTCCGGTTACTATGGCTGTCAAATCACATCTGCGCCAATCAAAGCCGGTGCTTCTTGCAATAGCGACAAACGACGCGCTCGGATCATCCGCTCAGAATATAGGTAAACTTATGAATACAAGGCATATCTATTTTGTTCCGTTTTCTCAGGATGATCCCGACAAAAAGCCTAACTCACTTGTATCGCGCTTTGAGCTTATTCCGAATGCACTGGAGCTTGCTCTTTCTGAAAAACAGCTCCAGCCCGTACTTGCGTAACAGAATAATGGGGTTGTCAAGTTAAGCTTCAATAGCAGCCTAACCGACAACCCCATTAAAAAGCCTTTCTTTCAACAAGTCGTTATCAGGTGTGAGACTCAAGCGTTTTCGGGTTCGGAACTCTCACTCCTGCCTGCGAGACTGTTGCATCTCCATACGGTTATATTTTTACTGTTCAACAGTATACATTTTTCCGTTTTCGGTGACAAGACCTCCGCTTTTTGGATACTGATTTTTACCTTTTCCGTCATTAAATACCAATTTAGAAGTTTTAAACGTACCGGCCTTTATTGTGTAGCTGTATGTGCCATCCGAATTTTTGCTCATAGGCTCACCGGGCCAATCAGCATTCTTCAAAATCTCTACACCCTCTTGATATACATAAACATTAATATCATCACCCCAACTGTCAGGCTTTGTGAAATTAATTACGATATCCTCTACCGAATAGGATTTACCGTCCGATATTTCAAGACCTTTCTGCTCTTTCTCGGGATACTGATTTTCTCCGTCATTGAACACTACAAGTCCATCCTTTAAATTATCCGGTATTGTGTAGGAATATGTTCCGTTACCTTCGGAAGTCATTTCGACACCCGGCCATTTGGCATTCTCTTCGCCGGCGTCATTATAAACATAAACATTTATCTTATCGCCCCAATTATCCGGCTTTGTAAATTTAACCGTGGGACTTGACTGTCCTTCGGAGCCGGATGCGGAAGTGGAATTTGAACCGTTGTTCTGTGCAGTATCTCCTCCGCCGTTGCCTCCCATTGCAAATATTACCATAATTACTATTGCAATAACAAGAACAGCAACAACAATTATAGGAACAATTGGCAATTTTTTACTTGTCGGCTGTTGAATTGGAGGATTAGCATTGACAGGTCTGTTAACCGGACCATCCATCTGAATAGGTGGTCTGCTGTTCTTTTCGTGTTCTCTTTTGAATTTCTCTATAAAATTGTCGTCACTGTCACTGTTTTCTTCCTCAGTCTTCGGAATATTTACCCACTGTTTTTCAGACTGCTGCGGCTGTTGTACAGGATTCGATTCCGTTGTCCACTGCTTCTTTGCCTGCGGTACAGGCTGCTGAGCGGGCTGTTGTACAGGATTCGATTCCGTTGTCCACTGCTTCTTTGCCTGCGGTACAGGCTGCTGAGCGGGCTGTTGTACAGGATTCGATTCCGTTGTCCACTGCTTCTTTGCCTGCGGTACAGGCTGCTGAGCGGGCTGTTGTACAGGATTCGATTCCGTTGTCCACTGCTTCTTTGCCTGCGGTACAGGCTGCTGAGCGGGCTGTTGTACGGGATTAGACTCCGTTGTCCACTGCTTCTTTGCCTGCGGTACAGGCTGCTGAGCGGGCTGTTGTACGGGATTAGACTCCGTTGTCCACTGCTTCTTTGCCTGCGGTGCAGAAGGACTCACAACAGTCGTTCTTGCAGCGCCGGGCCTTTCAACACTTATTTGTCCCCCGGAACGGGTAGTTCTTGACGATGTTGTGGTACTGCCTGCCAAATCAGGAAGCTTATTTTCGATTTTTTCCTGCTCAATAGGTGTAAGCTTTACAGCCGGAGTATGCCTGATCTGCTCGATAGTAACCTCTTTCTCGGACTGCATGGGCGGAAGCGTGCCGGTCAGCTTCTCTGTTTCTATCGGTGTAAGCTTAACTGCGGGGGTATTGGCAATTTTTGATAAAGGAACAGGTTTCTCAATCTCCATAGGCGGAAGATAACCGCTGCTGTCATTCCCTACAATGTCAGGGAGTTCTGCCGAATCCCCCTGAGCCTGCTCCCCGATTTGCTGTTTAGGCTCTTCATAAACCTCTGTATTCTCCTGCGCCGCCGATGCGTCTGCTCCGTTTTCCTCAACGGCTGCGGCCTCCTGCTCTGCCATCAATCTTTCTTCCTCTGCCGCACGTTCTGCTTCTTCACGCTCTCGTTCCATTTCTTCAGCGCTTTTATTTTCCTTGACATTAAATCCGCAGAAAGGGCAGTTTTCACCGTTATTTACGATTCTGCTGCCGCAACCGGGACAATTTATAAATAATGCCATATCAATCTCCCCTAAGTCAAATTTATCAAAGTGCAAAACTACATAGCTGCCGAATTCACACCTTATTATACAATATTTTTATTAAACAGTCAATAATTTCGGAAAAATATCCACATTGTAATACACTAATCCGCATTAGCTTTCGCAATTTCATCAATTTGATCTCTTATTCTCAAAAAAGCGTCAGTCACCACAGGATCAAACTTTTTTCCCCTTTGCTCCTTTATATTGTCAAAGACCACAGATGTGGGCAAAGCCGCCTTATAGCTTCTTTTCGCAACAAGTGCGTCAAAATAGTCGGCTATTGTCATTATTCTTGCACAAAGCGGTATTTCGTCCCCCGATATTCCGTACGGATATCCGGAGCCGTCCCAACATTCATGATGATACAGTGCAACCGATTTTGCAACCTTAAGAAATTCCTCATCCTCTATATCGCTCATTGCTTCCTCAATAATTGCCTTTCCGTTCACCGTATGCTGTTTTATCGTATCAAATTCAGACTGCGTAAGCCTTCCGGATTTTGTAAGTATCGAATCCGGAATCGTTATTTTTCCTATATCGTGCAAAGGTGCAGACATCATTACATCATGCATATATCTTTCGTCAAGAATATCCTGATAATTTCCGTTGCGCTTAAGCTCCTTCACAAGCGCCTCCACATACTCGCTTGTACGTTTTACGTGCTTACCGGTGCTGCCGTCTCTTGCTTCAATGATATTCGCAAAGCTTATTATAATCTGGTTCTGCATTTCCTGTATTGTATCCGTCTTTTCATGCACGCTTGTATCAAGCTCGCTTCTTTTCTCGTCAAGCGAATGCACCACGCGGCCGGTAAATATATGTGTTACCGTGAAGCTTATTATACAGTTGATTATAAGAAATACAAGCGTTATTTCCTGCGGCAGTTCATAATATGGCTCAATGTCATTAAAAAAGATTATAAGGCATATAAATGTAACAGAGGCAACTATAATTATAAGTCCTCTGAGATATTTGTATAATTTTCCCCTCATTCTTATAAACACCGTTATAAACATAAGCGGGATCAGCAGATACTGGAAGCCCGGCTCCAAACCGAACAATCTTACAGTGCACAGCTGATGCAGGAACAACTCTACTCCTGCAAGAAGTACACACGGAAACCACGAACCCTTGTATCTTCTGAGTATAAATACAAACGCGGTATAAAGAAATACACACACGACGTCAAGAGCCATCATCATTGGTATCATAAGATACGAGAATAGCACCATATACACGCTGTGTAAAATCAGACAGGCAAGAAAAAACATATTTAGCGGAACACTGAAATATGCAAAGTCAGCATAATCGCTGTCATCATTATAGACCGGAGTGCCGGTAAAAAATTTCACCAATCCGTTACGCGCCATGGCAACCACCTCTGTAATCTGATTACTTATTTTTCCAAGAAATATATAAAACACGATAAATTTATTAAATTATACTATATTTTCCACTGAAATTCAATAGTATTTATATATTTTTGCAGAATCAATTTGGAAGGTGACATACTTTGTATTTTGTGATCAATAAACGATTAGCACTAATACTGGCATTGGGCATTTTCATTACAGCAATATGCACATCTCTTACATTTTACTCATTGCCTGTGCAGACAGAAACAGCACAGCTCAAGCTTCCGATCATTATGTACCACGGTCTCAGCGAAAAGGAAAGCAGGCAGAATGAGTATATGATTGACCCGGAATATTTCGAGCATGACCTTAAATATCTTTCAGAAAACGGCTATCATACAATTTTTATATCCGAGCTTGCAGATTATTTTTATAAAGGATCACCTCTGCCGGAAAATCCTGTCATAATCACATTCGACGACGGTTACCTGAATAATTACACCTATGCATATCCGCTTCTTAAAAAATATAATGCCAAGGCCGTCATATCCCCTATCGGACTGTCAGCCGATGACGCCGAAAATGAAGAATACCGCAGTCCGCTTTGGTCGCAGTGCACATGGGAACAGCTTAAGGAAATGGCTGACAGCGGGCTTGTAGAAATACAGAACCACACATATAATCTCCACAAGCTTTCAGGCAATTTAAAAGGCGCGGCGGCAAAAAGCGGAGAAAGCTATGAAGACTACAAGGAGCGTCTCAGCAAAGATATCATGACCGCCAATAACAGAATAAAGGATGAGATAGGTAATAAGCCATGTACCTTTGTCTATCCATTTGGAGCAAAAAGTGAGCATACCGAGGAAATTATTCGTTCTTTGGGTTTCAAAGCTATTTTAGACTGTGAAAACAAGATGAATTATATTTCAGACAAAGAGGATCTTTTTGAGCTTCACAGATTTTTACGGCCGAATGATATGGACTCAGACGAGTTTTTCGCAGAAATCATGAATAAATAAACAGCGCCAAAGCATATCATTACAACAAATATAACATGGAGGATAATACTATGCCTATAATTTATCTGAGTCCGTCCACACAGGAATATAACCCCTATGTAGACGGAGGAAACGAAGAATATTATATGAATCTTATTGCCGATGCAATGATTCCGTATCTTGACGCATCGGGAATAGAATATGTGAGGAATGACCCAACCAAAACGGTCAATAATTCTATTGCTCAATCAAATGCCGGGGTATACAACTTCCACCTTGCAATTCATTCCAATGCTTCCCCCGCTTCGAGCGCAGGACAAAACAGAGGTGTTCAGATTTATTACTATCCTAATTCCACACAAAGCAAGCGAGCGGCGGATATTTTTGCCGAAAATTTCAAAAAAATATACCCAGACCCCTCTCTCGTCAAGACCGTCCCCACAACCAGTCTTGGGGAGGTAGCAAGAACAACCGCCCCCGCTATTCTTATAGAGGTTGCATATCATGACAATCGTCAGGATGCACGTTGGATAAGGGAGAATATCGGCGAGATAGCTCAGAATCTTGCTCAATCGACAGCAGAATTTTTAGGGGTGCCGTTCCGCAGTCCGACAGGTGTACGAACAGGTACGGTTGTAACTCAGAATACCTCGCTCAATCTTCGCCGTGAGCCGTCGGTAAATTCGGAGGTACTTGCCTCCATACCGAAAGGTACAAGGCTCTCCATTATAGGCTCAGACGGAAATTGGTATCTTACAAGCTATAACGGTATACAGGGCTATGTTTCCTCACAATATGTGAAGCTTGATTAAAAATTAATAAAATAACTATTTACAAGCGTAAAAAAATGTGGTATATTATAAATAATCAGTAATAATTATTGATTTAATTTTTTTAATCGGATTATCTATTACCCACGAGGTGATGAGTATGCAGCAACGACGCAATTTTAGTGCTAAAAGAGAAGCTATTTACAGCGCACTCGCTTCAACAAAGATTCATCCCTCAGTTGAGTGGATTTATCAAAAGCTTAAACCGACCATACCGGATTTAAGTCTTGGTACTGTTTACAGAAATCTTAATGTACTCAGAGAAATGGGACTTGTAAAATCTGTCGGCGTGGTGGACGGTCAGGAACGCTTTGATTCAGATATGTCACAGCATCCGCATTTTATATGCACTAAGTGCTTTCGTGTCATTGATGTTCCTGTGGGCAGAAATTTTTTTGACGCAAACACCTACGGTTATATTTCGGATGAATGCGGCGTTAAAATACAAAGTCATAATCTGACCTTTTACGGCGTATGCAATAACTGCCCAAAATAACTCGGTAATCTGACAATATCTTATTGTCGGAAATATAAATTTAATCTAAAAAAATCGGAGGAAACAGAAATGAAAAAGTTTGTATGTCAGGTATGCGGTTATGTTTATGAGGGAGAGGCAGCTCCGGAGCAGTGCCCTGTCTGTAAGGCACCAAAGGAGAAGTTTAAGGAAATGTCTTCTGATACATCATTTGCTACTGTTCATGAGCTTGGCTCTGCAAAGGGTGTTGATCCTGAAATATACAAGGAGCTGGTTGCCAACTTCAACGGTGAGTGCAGTGAAGTAGGTATGTATCTTGCTATGGCAAGACAGGCTGACAGAGAGGGCTATCCTGAAATTTCCGCAGCATTTACAAAGTATGCATTCGAGGAAGCTGAACACGCTGCTAAATTTGCTGAGCTTCTCGGAGAGGTTCTTACCGACAGCACAAAGAAGAATCTTCAGATGAGGGTTGACGCTGAGACAGGTGCTTGCGCAGGCAAATTTGAGCTTGCAAAGAAAGCTAAGGCACAGAACCTTGACGCTATTCATGACACTGTACATGAAATGGCAAAGGACGAGGCTCGTCACGGAGCAGGCTTTGCAGGTCTTTTAAAAAGATATTTCAGCGAATAATTCTCCGGCAGCGTGCCGTTGCTGTCAGGATGCGTTTTCGCTCGCTTTGATTATTAGCGGCGAGTTCGTTCCGCGGCTGTAATCTGTCTTTAGTATTTTTAATATAATAATTTTACGTACCCGACCATTGATAATGCAATTTAAGGTCGGGTATGTTTTTTTCTTTCTGATTATACCCATTCCGCTTTGTTTTTTTAAAGT
>CANRDH010000065.1 GCA_947629295.1 uncultured Clostridia bacterium | reverse complement strand
CATAATCGCATACTTTCCATAGATATTGCTCATAAATTTCCCTGTTTACGGAATTATATATATGTAAAACTGCACGTCTTTTTAAAAGAGCATTTTCAACGATCGCATTCAAACAGTCTTCAATTTTTTCTACAGTTGGGTATTGCTGAATGACTTTTTCTGCGTCTTCTGTTACGATATCTTCAATAAGTGTAGGAATGTCTTCAAAATAATAATAAAATGTATTGCGGTTCACACCACATTCATTTACAATATCTTTAACGGTTATCTGTGAAAGAGGGCGTTCATCAAGTAATTTTATAAATGATTTTTTGAGTGCTATTTTAGTAAAGGTAGCCATTCCGTATCTCCTTTAGTTTCTTTCTATGATAATAAGTATATCACTTAAAGCCGTAAAATTCAATAACTTACATACTGTCAGTGGTTAGTATTTTACCCGCTGCAATATAAAAATACACCTGATTGCAGTCCGGCTTATGCGGCCTCCGTAATCAGGTGTCAGGATTTAATTATTTAGTGCTTGGTTTTTTGAAGATTGCCATAACATATCCAAAGAAAACAGCCGCGGCAATTCCTGCTGAGCAGGCGGTAAGTCCTCCTGTAAGAATACCCAGCAGTCCGTTTGCGTTGACCTCCTCCTCGATTCCCTTTGCAAGAGAATATCCGAAACCGGTCAGAGGAACCGTTGCCCCTGCACCCGCAAAATTTACCAATGGCTCATAAATGCCTATTGCAGTCAGGATAACTCCGCCTACAACATATATTACAAGAATACGGGCAGGCGTAAGTTGTGTTTTGTCAATAAGTATCTGAGCAATGACACAAAGTATTCCGCCTGCGATAAATGCGTATAAATACTGCATACAATCACGTATAATAAAGCCGCTAATGTCAGGAACGGCTTTATTGATTCTCCTTTCCTCGTGTTTTTATATATACCTCAATTTTATTTTCTGCTGTATAAATGTTTTTATTCAAAAAAAATTTTAAAAATAATTTTTATCAAAAATAGTGATAATATAGAATTATAAATTTTAAAAAACCGCAATTTTCGCGGTTTTTTGTAATTTACACAGAAAAAATATTTCTATAAAATAATAATAAATAATAAAAAAAATAGTTTTTATACCTTGCTTTTTTATCAGTATTAAGATATAATATAAAAACGGAGTGGGTGTTTGTGCAACATTGTGTCATATTAGCCCATAAAAATTAAAGGTTATCCCTGTAAGTGGTGGAAAGTTATGTTAATAGGTACTTATCAACATAATATCGACTCTAAAGGCAGAGTTATAATGCCCGCTAAGTTCCGTGAGGAGCTCGGCGAGGTTTTCTACGCCACAAAGGGTAAGGATAACACGATCATGGTCCTTTCAAAAGAGGGATGGGATAAGCTTGGAGAAAGCATAGCCTCAAAACCCTCTGCTACGACCGTTAAGCTCAAGCGCTTTTTCTTCTCAAGTGCCGTTGAGCTTGTGCCGGATAAGCAGGGAAGAGTTCTTCTTTCACAGTCACTGAGAGATTATGCCGGAATTGATAAGGATGTTGTTATAAACGGCGCAGGCGAACAGGTGGAAATATGGGATGCAAAGAAATGGGCTGAATATAACGAAGAGCTTTCGGATGAGGATGTTTATGATATTATGGGTGCCCTTGAGCTTTGACGAGGTGGAAATATGGAATTTTATCATAAGCCCGTATTGCTTGAAAAGACCGTAGAGCTCCTTAATATAAAACCGGACGGTATATATCTTGACGGAACGGCAGGAGGCGGAGGTCATTCCTCCGAAATTCTTAAAAGACTCGGGGAAAAAGGAAGGCTCATCTGTGTTGACCGGGACCCTGACGCGATAAATAATCTTAACGAACGCTTTGGAGATGAAGACAGGGTAACGGTAGTGAAGAATAATTTTGCGGAGATACCCGATATTATCGCTAAGCTTGGTGTAGAGAGTCTTGACGGAGTCCTTATGGATATTGGAGTATCCTCACATCAGCTTGACTGTGCAGAGCGAGGTTTTTCTTATCATAATGATGCTCCTCTTGATATGAGGATGGAGCGCAGCGGTCCCACCGCCGCTGATTATGTAAATACGCTTGATTATTCGGAGCTTGTCCGTATACTTACGGCTTACGGAGAGGAAAAATTTGCCGGGAACATAGCGCGTGCCATAGAGAGGGAACGGGAGAAAAATCCCATAGAAACTACCGCACAGCTTGCGGAGATAGTAAAATCAGCTTATCCTGCGGCTAAACGCCGCGATAAGCATCCTGCAAGAAAGACCTTTCAGGCACTCCGTATATTTGTAAACGGCGAGCTTGACAGACTTTCCGAGGGACTTGATAATGCGTTTTCGTCCCTGAAAATCGGGGGAAGACTGGCACTTATAACCTTTCATTCTATTGAGGACAGGATGGTCAAGCATAGAATGGCAAAATGGTGTGAGGGCTGCATATGCCCTAAAGATTTTCCTATTTGTGTATGCGGGCGTAAACCCGGCGCACGGCTTGTCAACAGGAAGCCTGTTGAAGCGGATGAAGATGAGCTCAGAGAGAATCCCCGCAGCAGAAGTGCAAAGCTTAGGTGCTGCGAGAAAATTAATTAAGAATACTGCATTTGATTGTTTAATATAAATTAGGAGGGAAAAACGTGGCTGCAAACAAAAACAACGAAGCGTACGATCTTTCGCTGTTTGAAGAAAACAACGACATACAGATGTCGAGCGCTGATAAAAAATCAAGAAAAAAGAAAAAGAGCGGACAGATAATCAGCATAAGCCAAGGCTCCTCCTCAAAGGCGCAGAGAAGAAAGCGTAATCCTGTGGTGATTTTTTTCGTAAGCCTGCTCACTGTGGTGCTTGCTTCGGTTGCAATATTATTTGTGTATTTTAATGCCGAGCTTAACGAAATAAATGAGCAGATTACAGTAAAAAATAAGGAGCTTGCAGAGCTTCAGAATGATCAGGCAAAATATCAGCTCGAAATAGACAGTAAGCTTACAGATTCGTTTGTCAAAAGCTTTGCAGAAAACAAGCTTCATATGTCGCCTGCAAAGAATGCGCAGAAGCAGTTTTTCTCATTATCTGAGGGAGATAAAGGCGAGGTTGTCGGGGAAGATTCATCGAACGATATATTTACCGTGATTTTTGAGGCTTTCGGGAATGCATTTATGTAAGCGGTATGAGATTTGTTTTTTGTTTGTATTATCATAAGCAGTGACAGAAATCAATAATATTAAATACAAGGGTAGGCTGCAACGAAAGAGTAATGCGGATATTGCTGCTTTTTTGATGCGGTTTTCTTGTATGGCAGAAAGGAAGGGACAACGGTAATGGCAAAAAAAGGTGCTGCGGCTACATTATGGCGCAGGTCTACTGTGATAATGATAATAATAATCCTGATAGGCTTCGGAATCGTTGCGGCAAGACTGTTGTACCTTCAGGTATACCAGTCCGAAGAGCTGCAAAAAAGAGCAGTTGAGCAACAGCTCCATGATACGACTGTATCGGCAAAAAGAGGAAGTATATACGACAGTAACGGAAATGTACTTGCACAAAGCATTACTGTTTGGGATATAGTTTTATCTCCCGCAAGCTTTAAGAATTGGGATGACGAGAAAAGAGAGGAATTTGCGAAGGGTCTTTCAAAAATTCTTGATTTGGATAAGGATGATATAATAAAGAAAACCAAGGAAAATTCATACTATGTCATGCTGAAGCGTAAGGCGGACGCCGAGCTTAAGGATAAAGTGCTTGAGTTTTCCCAACAAATGTATAAAAAGTATAAAATAAGCGGTGTAATTGATACAATAGAAAATTACAAGCGGTATTATACACATGATAATTTTGCAGGAGCTGTCCTGGGATTTGTCGGAAGCGACAATCAGGGACTTTCAGGTATAGAATATGAATATGATGAGGAACTGAACGGAAGCTCCGGAAGAATAGTTATCGCACAGGACGCGCAGAATAATCCTCTGCCATACCAGTATGAGCAGAAGGTCGACGCATCGGACGGATACAGTCTTGTACTTACGATTGATGAAAATATCCAGAGTGTAATGGAAAAGTATGTCCGTGAAACCATAAAAGAATTCAAGGTCGCAAACAGAGGCTGCGCCATTATGATGAATGTGAAGACGGGAGCAATACTCGGCTTTGCCTGTGAGGGCTCGTTTGACCCGAATAATCCCTTTGAAATTGCCGACAGCGAAAAACAGAAGGAAATTGACAGCCTGCCCGAAGATAAACAGGATGAGGCAATCGCTAAGGCACAGAATGCACAGTGGAGAAACAAGGGTGTCAGCGATACCTACATTCCCGGTTCCGTATTTAAAATGGTGACGGCCTCAGCGGTTTTGTCTGAGGGACTCATAAAGGATGATACAACCTTTACCTGCAGCGGCTCTTATGTGCCGTATGAGGGAGCTGAATCTATAGATTGCTGGACCAGTTCGGGTCACGGTACACAGACGATCGAACAGGCACTTTGCAATTCGTGCAACCCTGCATTTATGCAGATGGGATTTATGCTGGGAAGAGAAAAATTCTATGAATATTATGTTGCTTTCGGCTTTTCGGAGAAAACAGGAATAGATCTTCCGGGAGAAAGTGAAAGTATATTCTATAATAAGGAAGGCGAGCCGGCAGGAATGAGTCTTATGGATCTTGCAGTTTCGTCCTTCGGACAGAATTTTAAAATCACACCCATACAGATGATAACCGCCTGCTCTGCGATTGCTAACGGCGGCAAGCTTATGCAGCCATATGTTGTTTCTCAGGTTGTTGATAGCGAGGGAAATGTTGTAAAGGCTACCGAGCCTACTGTAAAGAGACAGGCAATAAGCGAAGAGGTGGCGGGTAAGGTTCTTTCCATGCTTGAAAAAAATGCAAAGCCCGGCGGCGGTGCGGTAAACGGATATGTTGCAGGCTACCGAATAGGCGGAAAAACAGGAACATCGCAGAAGAAAGTTGATGAGGAGGGTAATCTTACCGATGATTATATTGCCTCCTTCTGCGGTATTGCACCGTGTGATGACCCTGAAATAGCCTTGCTTTGCTATTTTGATACACCGGACCCTAAAATAAATTACTACGGTTCAGCCGTAGCAGGACCTTGCTTCAGAAATATTATGAGAGAGGTTCTTCCGTATCTGGGTGTAGAAAGAGTATATTCCGAAGAAGAGCTTGAACAGCTTGATACCACTGTCGGTGTGTATGATAATATGGAGGTAGACACGGCTAAGCAAAAGGTGGAGGCAGACGGCTTGATAGCGGAAGTAGTCGGTGGAGGAAGCACGGTCATTGCTCAGAATCCCGCCGCTTATTCAAGTATTCCAAAGGAAGGTACGGTCGTACTTTATACCGACGAGGAAAGCCGCGACAGAAAGGTGACAGTTCCGGATTTCAGGGATCACAGTCTGAGCGATGTTAATTACCTTGCGTCTGTAAACGATCTTAATGTATGTATTTCCGGTTCGGCAGTAAATGAGAGCGATGTATATGCAAAATCTCAGGATATAGAGCCCGGAACGGAGGTTGATCCGTATACGGTGGTCACGGTCGTATTTAATCAGGATAACGGTATTATGTAATAAAGCTTTGATAAATTAAGGATGGACAGGAGGGTTCCGGAATGACAAATAAAATGAAAACGGTACAAAAGCCAAGACTGATTTTGCTTGCCTGTGAAAATTCGCATAGAATAGCGGATCTTGTTTCCGGAATCCTCGATTTTTGCTCCTATAATAATTGCATTGACGACTTTTCGGAAAATACCGATTTCATAATTGAAACGACGGAATATGACGGAGAGCGTCGTACCGGCGTTATAGCCGATACCGTTTTGTTTGACGGAAAATGTTCGATCGAATGTGAGCGCATCGGAGAATTTAGGCAAAAGGTCACGGCCTATGAAAATATCGGTGCCGATGAAGGCGATGTCCTTACCTATTCAGCCGACAATTACGGAGCCGATCTTGCGTGCCGTAATGTTTCCGAAACCGGGGAGACGGTTTCCTTGGATATTGTGGGAAACGGTATACTCAGCAGGATAAATTTTGATAAAGACAAATGCACCGCAGAAGAAGTTTTGATTTGTATGAGCGTTCTGGTTGGCGCGGGACTTCCGCTGGCGGCAATATCAGGATATTTTACAAGCGAGTGCAATAACTGATACAAAACCATGATATGTACAAAGCAGAGGGGAATGAAAGGTGGATAATATGATGTCGGGAGCTTGGACAGTAATTGCAGCCGTACTTTCTTTTGCAATAGCGGGTGTGTTCGGAATATGGCTTGTACCATTTTTGAAAAAGCTGCATTTCGGGCAGACAATACGCGAAGAGGGTCCCAAATGGCATAAGGGTAAACAGGGAACTCCGACAATGGGCGGATTTATGTTTATTGCCGCAAGTATAGCAACGACTTTGATATGTGTTTTCCTTTATCATTATACGGAGGAAAAGAACGGTATACCGGCAGAAACCACACTTCAAAGTGCAAAAATATACGGAGGTCTGTTCATGGCGGCGGCATTCGGTGCAATAGGCTTCCTCGACGATTATGTTAAGGTCGCAAAAAAAAGAAACCTTGGTCTGACGCCCGTTCAGAAGCTTGCACTGCAATTTCTTGTCGCAATAGCATATCTTGTTACAATGTACCTCTTTGGGGAAAACACAAGCACATATATCCCGTTTGTTGGAATGATAGATATAGGAATTATGTACTATCCCATTTCTGCCGTACTCATAGTAGGAATTGTAAATGCTGTTAATCTGACGGACGGTATAGACGGACTTGACGGTTCTGTTACGATGTTTGCCGCGATGTTTCTCATGCTGATTTCAAGCCTTACCGCAAGAATGGGTCTTTCTATTATGTCTGCCGCCCTTGCTGGGGGATGTCTTGGTTTTTTGCTTTGGAATTTTCATCCGGCAAAAACATTTATGGGTGATACCGGTTCGTTGTATCTCGGAGGATATATATGCGCTGTGCTGTTCGGACTTGACAGGGAAGTGTTTTTAATACTTATAGGATTTGTCTATATAGCGGAAATGTTTTCCGTTATTTTGCAGGTTGTATATTTTAAGCTTACACACGGAAAAAGACTTTTTAAGATGAGTCCTGTTCATCACCACTTTGAAATGTGCGGTTGGTCAGAGGTTAAGATCGTTGTGGTGTTCAGCCTGATTGAGGCTGTCTGCGGTGCTGCGGCTTTGGCACTGGTGATGCTTGACGGTGTCGCCGTATTTTGATAATCTTCTGAATATCTGAGAAAGGAAGTGTTATAAATGAGTCAGAACGCATCCCCGGCAAGAAAAATGCCGGCGAACAGACCCCGTCCGTCCGGAAATAAAGCTCCGCGTCTTGAGCAAATGACTGATAACAGGGGACTGAAAAAGGTAAAAAACAAAATAAAGCTATTTTCGATGCGCCTTGGAATGGATATGACATTTCTTTTTCTTGTTGTTGTGTTGGTAATAATCGGGTTGATTATGATGTATTCCGCAAGCTACCCGTCAGCGCTCACGTACAATAATGACAGTCAGATGTATTTGGGAAAGCAGGCTATATTTGCAGTGCTGGGTTTTTTCGCAATGATATTCATATCATATTTTGATTATCATCATTTTCATCTGCTTGCTCCTTTTATCTATCTGATTGGTCTGGCACTTCTTATTGTGGTTCTTTTTATGCCCGGCGACCCAAAGAGATGGATAAGCTTGGGCGATACGATATCCTTTCAGGCGTCAGAGGTGGCAAAGTTTTCACTGATACTTGCGATAGCCGATTGGTCGTCTAAGCATTTCAGAGAAATGCATACATTCCGCTATGGCGTATTGCCGCCTGTGATAATGCTCGGTGTGTATGTTCTTTTGCTGTTTGAAGAGCCGCATTATTCGGGTGTTGTTATAATGGTAATGCTCGGTGCGATAATGATGTATGTCGGCGGCGTAAAAATCAGATACTTTATTATTGCGGGCGCTGCTGTTTTACTTGTGATTTTTTATCTGCTTGCTACCGACCAGTTGGGTTATGCAATGCAAAGACTCGACGGCTGGGGTCAGGCGCTTACCTATAC
>CANRDH010000064.1 GCA_947629295.1 uncultured Clostridia bacterium | reverse complement strand
TCCTGCTATTTCTTCGGTATTGTCGGGAATCGCTGTACTGTGATATTCAGAAGCCGCATTTTTGACCGACAGTGCAATCGGGTGAGTTGAATAATGCTCCGCAGAAGCCGCAAGACTCAGAAGTTCCAACTTTTCAATTCCGTTCGGATATATTCCGGTTACTTCAAAAACTCCCCTGGTAAGTGTGCCTGTTTTGTCAAATACAACTGTACGGGTTTTTGACAAGGTTTCAAGATAGTTTGAGCCTTTGATAAGTATGCCCTCTTTGCTCGCCCCTCCTATTCCGGCAAAAAAGCTCAGCGGTATACTTATTACAAGAGCACACGGACAGCTTATAACAAGAAATGTCAGGGCACGGTATATCCACTCTGTCCAACCCGCCGCTTCGGAGAGAATAAACATATTAAACAACGGGGGCAATATAGCAAGTGCTATTGCACTGAATATAACTGCGGGAGTATAAATCTTTGCAAATTTTGTAATAAAGTTTTCTGAGTGTGATTTTTTCGAGCTTGCATTTTCAACAAGGTCAAGTATTTTAGATACCGTGGATTCTTCAAATTCCTTTATTGTGCGTATCTTGAGAAGTCCGCTGAGATTAACACATCCGCTTATTACCTCGTCGCCTGCTTTAGCGCTCCTCGGAACACTTTCACCTGTCAGAGCGACTGTGTCAATTGTGGAGCTTCCCTCTTCAATAATTCCGTCAATCGGTATTTTTTCCCCGGGCAGTACCGTTATTATTGTATCAACCTCAACTTCATCAGGCTCTACCCTTTCAATTTTACCGTCCTTTTCTATATTTGCGTAATCGGGTCGTATATCCATAAGCTCGCTTATATTCTTTCGGCTTTTTCCTACTGCATAGCTCTGGAACCATTCGCCGATCTGATAAAAAAGCATAACAGCAATAGCTTCAAGATAGTCCCCGTCCTCAATCATTGCAATTACCATAGCTCCGACTGTAGCCAATGCCATAAGCAGACACTCATCAAACGGCTGTAAATTTATTATTCCCTTGAATGCCTTTATAAGAATGTCATATCCTATAATCAGATACGGTATAAGATACAGTGCCAATTTATATAAACCGCTTACCGGTACAAAAATAAATCCTATCATAAGAACACTTGCTATAATTATCCGTATCAGGTTTTTCTTTTGCTTTTTTGTCATAATTATACCTCACTAATTCAATTAAACAATTGTTTAATTGTTAACTAAAATATATTCCCGCATTAGCGGGTCTATATTTTATATGCCGTTTTTAAAAGAATATTTCGCAGTCGGATTCAACCCTACGGCAGTTTTTCAGTACATCAGCCATTACAGCATCTACATTCGCGCCATCCTCAAATTCAACCTTCATTTTGAGGGTCATAAAATTTACAACGGCGTCTTTTACGCCTTCGGTTTTTTTAGCTGCATCCTCCATCTTTGCCGCACAATTTGCACAGTCAACCTCAATCTTATATGTTTTTTTCATATTAACCACTCCATAATTAAAAGATTGCTTAATCGTTGAATATAATATAACATATAATGGATAAGATGTCAATACATATTTTAGTTTTTTATTGCAAACCACTATTGATTTTTAAGACCGTATATTTTAAAATATAGCTTAGTATTACAAAACCTAAGGAGGTAACCTAATTGTCAGACGAAAAAATTATCCTGCCTCATAATCACAGCGAAAACGGCGGACGACTCGCCGAAGCTATGCCGTCAATAGAAACAATAAAAACTGTTGCCGACGCAATGAAACAGCTTGGCGACCCGAGCAGACTGCGTATATTCTGGCTATTATGTCACTGTGAGGAATGTGTTATCGATATAGCGGCAGCAACAGGAATGTCAAGTCCTGCCGTATCCCACCACCTAAAGCTGCTCAAAAGTGCCGGACTTATAGTGGCAAACCGGAACGGAAAGGAAATGTACTACCGTGCAGCGGATACCGATATGGTACTAAAGCTTCATCATACAATTGAAGAGGTTGCGAGAATATCATGCCCCGAATAGACAGAATTTTATGCTGTCAGTCGTTCTTCTCATTGATTTTATCTAAATCTGCTGCCGGTTCAGGATTTTTTCTGTTTTTGAATATTCCCTTATTATTGTTGTACATAAACATAAGAATTGCCATTGAAGATATTACAATATATCCTACAACGCTGTATATATCGGGAATTTCTCCAAGAAAAATGAAGCCCAGAAGTGTAGCAAATATTATCTGTGAATAGTCATATACGGATATCTCCCTTGCCGGAGCATAGCAATATGCCGCAGTAATGGAGAACTGACCGCCCGTTGCGGAAAGACCGGCACCAAGGAGCATAAGAATTTGCCACCATTCCATAGGATGATAGTCAAATATAAGAAACGGAAGCATTGTTATGCATGAAAAACCGGAAAAGAAAAATACAATAAGCGAGCCGTTCTCCCCTCTTTGCCCGAGTATTCTTACCATGGTATATGCAAAACCGGCACACATTCCGCCGATAAGTCCGACTGCCGAAGGTATGAACTCGATATTCTGAAAAGTAGGCTTGACTATGAATAAAGTGCCGATAAACGCTATAAATACCGCCGCCCCCTGCAAAAAAGTCAGTTTTTCCTTGAGGAGAACAAGAGAGAAGATAATTACAAAAAACGGCGACATCTTATTAAGTATTGAAGCGTCTGCAAGAGCTATATGGTCTATGGCGTAGAAATTTCCCACTATGCCGAGAGTACCGACTGCCGAACGCAGAAGAAGAAATTTAAGATTACCTTTTTTCCATTTCAGACTGCTTTTATTTTTCATAAGTACTCCGAGTGCAAAGAATACCGCTACAAAATTACGAAAGAAGCATTTCTGCATTGACGGTAAATCACCCGAAAGACGTACAAACAAATTCATAAATGCGAAGCAAAATGCCGAAAGTATTATATATAATATTGCCTTGTAGCGTCGTTCAATCTTAATTTTTTTCAAATTCCTCACCCAATCATGATATTATTACATTGAAAATTATAACATATTTTCTTATAAAATAAAAGCTGAACAAAATTGAGCTGTTGTATAAAGCTTAAATAAACTCAAAATGGATGTCAGCTTTTCCCAAAATACTACCGGCCTTGATTTAGGGTAGCAAGTAAAATCTTATGCATCCGTCATTTTCACTTTCTACAAAAAATGGGCAGTTACAATACGTAACCACCCAAAAAACTGTTACTTTTTCGATGCATTTTCCTGATATGGTAATCAGACGACAGCGAAGCAAACATTATGATGAGTAACCAATACCATTCACTCGCTATTATATGCTATAATTCAAAAATAATCAAGACTTTTTAAAATTATATAAATTTTCTTAATTTCTCTGTTACTCAAAAGGGCACTCATTTATTCGTAAGTTTTCTTTCTTAACTTAATGATATTACTGCCGCAGGTTGACCCATCTGATTTTCGATAATATCTAATCTACAATCGAAACGGTATTTTTTCTGAACCAATAATCAAGCTGAATTATATATGCGAGTATCTGGGGGGCACGCATAAGCTGTCCGTACCACGGAGATGATATCTGTTCTGGATTCTGAATGATACTCTCCACTCCCGCAGGGTCAAGTATATCTCTTATAGGAGATGTGCTGTCGGAGAGAATTTCCCGTACCTTGTTTGCACATAACTCAAAATACAGAGGGTTATGTGTTTTAGGGTACGGACTTTTCTTTCTGTCAATAATACTGTCGGGAAGAAGTCCCCTGAATGCCGCACGCACTATTCCCTTTTCTCTACCGTTAAGAGCCTTCATACTCCAGGGAAGGTTAAAGGCATAATCAACAATTCTGTAATCACAGAACGGTACTCTTACCTCAAAGCCGCTATACATAGACATTCTATCTTTCCTGTCCAAAAGGGTCTGCATAAACCAGTGAAAATTAAGAGAAAACATCTCCCTCATTCTCGCCTCAAGCTTGTTGTCGCTTTTCAGCTTTTCCGTATTATTGCAGGTATCAAGATAACGCTGACGGACATATTCGTCACCCCTCGGAAGAAAATTTTTCCTCAAAATACTTCTTCTTATATCAAGAGAACGTGACCACGGGAAATTATCGTCAAACAGAATTTCTTTATTATGATACCACGGATATCCGCCGAAAAGCTCATCGGCACATTCGCCCGAAAGACCGACAGTAAAATCCTCCTTCATTTTTCCGCAGAATAACAGAAGTGAGGAATCTACATCTACCATACCCGGAAAATCTCTTGCATCGACTGCATCGGTAAGTGCCTTGAAAAGGTCATAATTGTTGATTGTGACACTGTGATGCTTTGAACCGATATAATTCACCATTGTTCCGATAAATTCACTGTCTGGCGTCGGCTGGAAAAGACTTTTTTGAAAATATTTGTTATTATCCGTGTAATCCACCGAATAGGTATCAATGGGGGCAAAACCGTTTCTCCTGTTATGCTCCGCGGCTACATAGGATATTATACTGGAATCAAGACCTCCCGACAAAAAACAGCAAAGCGGAACATCGGATACAAGCTGTCTTTCAATAGAGTCTATAAGGAGTTCCCGTACTTCCTTTATGCTGGTAAGCGTATCTGATTCATGCTCATGTGCCTTAAGGGTAAAATATCTTTCCCGCACCGTACTTTTTCCGTCATATACGGCGCACTCACCCGGCAGAAGCTCCCCTACTCCCTTATATATTCCCTGACCGAGCGTTCTTCCGGGACCTATAAGAAATAATTCGCAAAGTCCCTGCTCATCAATATGCGGTGAAACGAGCGGATTTTTCAGCAGTGTCTTCACTTCGGAAGCAAAAATAAGACCTGTATTATATTCATAGAAAAACAACGGCTTAACTCCGATTCTGTCCCTTGCAAGGAACAAATGATTACTTTTACTGCTCCATATGGCAAAGGCAAATATTCCGTTTAATTTATATACACATTCCTTTCCCCAATGTATATAGGAAGTAAGTACCACCTCGGTATCACTGCTTGTTTTAAAGTTATATCCTTTTTCTTTTAACTCCTCCCTCAGCTCCGGGGTGTTATATAATTCTCCGTTATAAACTATTGTATAGCTGTCCTCGCCTATATTTTTTGTCATGGGCTGTTTTCCGTTCTCAACATCAATGACTGCAAGCCGTCTATGAATAAGAGATACGGAATTTTCTGCAAATATACCACTGTCGTCAGGTCCCCTTCTTTTTAAACTGTCAGACATTTCACGTAAGATATCTTCTGCTTCTCTCATATTTATGTTTTTATCATACCAACCGGCTATTCCGCACATAAAAATCCTCCTAATTTAATATTTGTCAGATTCCGAAAAGTTTTCGGCTTAGTTCTCTTTTCCGGAGAGTTAGAAGAAATACGGTACACATTACAATCAGTGCTGTACTTCCCATAAAGGTGGTAGCCGAAGTCTCAGCTTCCGGTCCGCCCAAAACCGAAAATGCATCCGCTGTGGGTGAATATAACATAAAGAAAATATATGCTGCCGCAGTTGAAATTACTGCGTTTATCAATCTGAACAGCATATATATGCTTCTTTTTATCGGAATATTACGTAAAATACCGAATATCTGCATATGAACACATATGCCGCCAAATCCTGCAGCCAATGAAAAATACCAGACAGGTAATGACGAATCCTTTATAACATCACAGGCAGAAGTGACCTCCGATATTATGGGTATTATTATATCCGACTGATGTGCTCCTATACCGATTAATTTAAAAAAAGAAACGAAAAGCTCTTCCGCCCCCGATTTATCGCAGGCATTGAGTAACAGGGAAAAAATTACAACAAGTGCGGTCATGGCTATAACCGTACCTGCTCCGTCTGAGGCTGATTCCAATATTGCCGTTGTTACGGATATTTTTTTTCTGCTGTTGTTATTCGTCAAATCATCATCTGCGGTAGGATATTTTCTTATTCTGCTGTATATTCCTGTACATATTCCGATAATTAAGCAGGAAAATACCTGCGTAATATATAATATTATTCCGACCTCCGTATTGTGAAGCATCACAGCGCCTATTGCGGTTATAAGAAAGGCAGGTCCTGAGCAGACGCAAAAAAGCATCATCCTTTGCGCCTGCTCCAATGTTATTTTACCGTCGTTGTATAAAAGCTGAACGCACTTAGCTCCGACAGGAAATCCACCGATAAGACTTAGAATTACAGCTGACGAGCATACCGGCGGTAAATTAAATAATATTTTTGTAATCGGAGAAAATATTTTCCCGATATATTTGTCTGCTCCTGAATACATGATAAAAGACGAAAGAACAATATACGGGAATAGGGATGGTATAAGTATTTCACAGGTATTTTTCAATCCGTTCAGAATACCTTCAGCACAGGCAGAGGGAAAAAACAGAAGCAATAAAAGGAAAGCTGATGATATGAGAAAGGGAGAGTATTTTTTTATTTTAACGTAAGCAAACATATTATCACCTGTAAATATATATGCCGATGTAATTTTTATATATACTCCGGCATAAAATTTGAATGAATAAACAGAGGTGATTTAATGAAAAGGCAGAAAAAACAACCCTCATACAATCAAAGAACACTTGCTGACAGAATCAGCGGCGTTAATATGAATATTTGCGGCAACAGAGAGGTTATTTTTGAAGGAAGCAGAGGCATTGTAGAATATAATGAAAACTCAATAAAAATAAATACGGGAAAATATATAGTAGCTTTTTCCGGGAGAGGTCTGCATATCAGATGTATGAATGAATACAGTTTAATTATAGCAGGCTTTATTACATCTATTGAGTATATTATGTGAGGGTCATAATGCTGATTGTTTTGTTTTTACGGTGGATATTCGGATATTTTGATTTTATTGTTAAGGGTCGTTTCCCCGAGAGATTTCTTAACCTTGCCTCACGAAACGGACTTAATCTATGGAATATGCAGGGCGAAATGGGAGAGCTTCGGGCAACTGCCAAAATAGCAGATAAAAGTATGGCAGAATTATTTGCGAAGAAAACAGAAAGTGAATTTATCGTTAAAAAAGAGCATGGTCTTCCCTATTTATGCAAGGTTTACAGAAGCAGGCTTGGACTTTTAGCGGGTCTTATTATCGGGGTTGCTTTATCATGTTGGCTATCCGGTTTTATATGGAATATTGAGATAAATACGCCTCCTCAGATAAACGAATATGAAATAAGAGAACAGCTGAGAGATATGGGGTTCTATGAGGGAACTAAGTATAATTCTGATGAAATTGAGAATATCGAAAGACAGCTTAGCATGAACGACGGCAGGATAAGCTGGGTAAGCATAAACGTATTCGGTACCAACGCATTCGTTGAGCTTAGCGCAAAAATTGATGTTGATAAAGATAATAATGAAAACAAAACAGTCGTCAGCAACCTAAAATCAGTTGCCGACGGAACAATTACGAAAATAAATGTACACAACGGAACGGCTGTTGTCGGAGTTGGAGACGGAGTACGAAAAGGTCAGCTTCTTGTAAGCGGAATTATGGAATATACAGACGGCACAAATGTCCTTGCCGACAGTGAGGGCGCCGTGTATGCAAAAACCTCGCGTACGGTAACACTCAGTGCTCCGAAGCAATATAATAAACCAATGGCAGTGGATGAATATGTTTATAAAAAGGAAATATGCTTTTTTGGGATAAATCTTCCCATTACCTTCTGCGGAAATCCGACAGAAGGATATTATAAAAAAGAAAATAAGCTTAAGCCTACACTTCTTGGTAATAGTCTGCCAATAAGCATAACGGAAGAAAAGTGGCAGAAATACGAAACCAAAAAACTCACACTCTCCGATGCTGAGGCAAAGGAGCTGTTGAATAACAGGCTTAAGCTATATGAAATGTTTATGTTGTATAGTGACGATTGTACTATACTTTCAAAAAAAATAAAATTTGAAGAAAAGAATAAGACATACTATCTGACTGTAAGCTATGAAACAGAAGAAAATATTTGCGAAAAATCATATATACAGGTAAAGGAATAATTCGACTGCTATAGGCTGTCAATATCGAAATCGGGTATATAATCTTTACTTGCGGAATCAAGCTCCTGTGCAAAACCGTCAAGTGAGGTTTGGCTCAATTTATTCAATACCTTATCATATTCAC
>CANRDH010000063.1 GCA_947629295.1 uncultured Clostridia bacterium | reverse complement strand
TATGCACCCATAAGACCGGATATATCGGGTCTTATAACATCAACGCCCATTTCCTGCTCGAATGCTCTCAGCACTGCGTCATTGAGGAATGTTCCTCCCTGAACCACAATTTTTTTGCCAAGCTCTCGCGGGCTTGAAACTCTTATGACCTTGTAAAGAGCATTTTTTACAACGCTCAGACACAAGCCTGCGGATATATCCTCAATTGTCGCACCGTCCTTTTGTGCCTGCTTAACGGAGGAATTCATAAATACCGTACAGCGTGAGCCGAGGTCGACGGGGTGTTTTGCAAGAAGTCCCATTTTTGAAAATTCCTCTGACGAATAGCCGAGGGCATTTGCAAAGGTCTGCAAAAACGAGCCGCAGCCCGACGAACATGCCTCATTGAGGAATATATTATCTATAACTCCGTTTCTTATCTTGAAGCACTTAATATCCTGTCCGCCAATATCTATGATAAATTCAACATCCGGCATAAATTTCTTTGCGGCTGTCATATGCGCAACGGTTTCAACTATTCCGAAATCAACGCTGAATGCATTTTTTATAATCTCCTCACCGTATCCGGTAACGGCTGAGCCTTTTATTTTTATTCCGGGACATTTTTTATATATATTCTCAAGAAATTGCTTGACAATCGGCACGGGGTTACCGCTGTTGGACATATATTCGGAATAAAGAAGTGTGCCCTTATCGTCCGTAACAACGCCCTTGACAGTCGTTGAGCCTGCGTCTACTCCGACAAAAGCATTTCCCTTATATCCCTCAAGAGTTCCCTTTTCAACCTTAGCAAGAGAATGTCTTTTTCTGAATATTTCAAGCTCCTGCTCGTCCTTGAAAAGCGGCTTATTGAATGCAAAATTTCCGGTACCCCTGTATTTTTCTATCTTTTGGCATACCATATCAAAATCTACGGTTTTTTCCGCACAAAGTGCCGCACCCATGGAAACATAATAAAGAGAATTTTCGGGGCATATTCCCGTTGTACCGAGAACCTTATCAAAGTCCTTTCTCAGCTGTGGGATAAAGGTGAGAGGTCCTCCGAGATATACCACCCTTCCCTTTATTTCTCTGCCCTGTGCAAGTCCCGATATGGTCTGGTTTACAACCGCCATGAATATACTTGCGGCGACGTCCTCTTTTCTTGCTCCCTGATTGAGCAGAGGCTGTATATCTGTCTTTGCAAAAACTCCGCAGCGCGAGGCTATCGTGTAGGTTTTTTCATGCTTTTCGGCAAGAGCGTCAAGCTCCTCGATAGGTACGTTGAGAAGCGTTGCCATCTGGTCGATAAATGCGCCTGTGCCGCCCGCACATGAGCCGTTCATGCGGACCTCCATTCCTCCGGAAAGGAAAAGGATTTTCGCATCCTCGCCGCCAAGCTCTATTACAACATCGGTATCCGGTATAAATGTATTAGCCGCCGCTCTTGTGGCATATACCTCCTGTATAAAATCAATTCCGCAGGCTTCGGCAACTCCCATTCCCGCAGAGCCGGACATGGCTACAACCGCTGTTTCATTCCCGGGTATCTTCGTTCTTACGTTTTTCAAAAGCTCCGCTATTTTTCCCGTGATTTGCGAATAATGCCTTTCGTATGTGCTGTATAATATATTATTATGTTCATCAAGAACAACACACTTAACGGTCGTTGAACCTATATCAAGACCTATTCTGACCATGCTCATATCTTCCTTTCCGAATTTGAGTATAATTACGCAAAATTACACAAATGCTAATATTAAACGCTTTTTTAAGCTTTTTTCTACATTAAAATACATTCTGACTCAAGATAATATTATAGAGCATATATGTTTTTATATTATTCTTACAAAGAAAATTAATGTCGAAAAATTGCATAATATTTTACCTCAGTTGTTTTAATTTTCTTAAACTTCCGCATAAAAGGACATAAGCTATTGTATTTTTTGGAAAAAAGTACTATAATTGGGGTTGGTACTGAAAAATTTAGGTGTTGAAAAACAGACACCGAAAACGGAGAATGAAAATTTTATGCTTAAAATATACAATGCTTTAAGCACACACAGGAGAATTATTCTTTTTCTATGTGATTTTGTGCTTTGGAATTTATCGTACTATCTGTCATACGTAATAAACTACGGAATAAACAGAGATAATCTTTTATTTACGGAGAATACGGATATTTTTTTAGGCGGGGCACTGATAGTAAACATCTGCTTCGCAGTCGTATTTTTGCTGTTCAGGCTCTATAACAAGCTATGGCGGTATGCCGACATAGAGGATTTTTTCTATGCCGGAATAGCTTCATTTTCGGCAAACCTTGCATTTATGGTCATAACTATGATTTTCGGTGCTTTTATTCCGGAATTCAACCTCGGCACAAGGGTATATATAACCTTTGCTCTTATGTCCACCCTGTTTGTTATGATGTTCAGAATAATTTACCGTCTTAACAAAATACTTGAAAGAAGAAATCTTGCGCATAAGGCAAAAAAACGGCTTCTTATTATAGGCGGCGGCGAGGGTGCTCTGTCGGTTTTGAGTGAGCTCTCAAAGACGCCCGGAAACGAATATATCCCGGTATGCATAGTTGACGACAACAAGGAAAAGCTCCACCGCAGAATATCGGGAGTCGAGGTTGTGGGAACAACATATGAGATACCTGAAATATGTGAGGAATACGACATTGAAGTCATTCTTTTCACAATATCACAAATAAGCGTAACGGATAAAAAAAGAATACTTGATTCCTGCACAAAAACACATCTTGAGGTAAAGATTATCCCTAATATATATAATCTTATGACATCGGGAGTACCTATTACCTCCTCCATAAGACAGGTCGAGGTCGAGGATCTCCTCGGCCGTGAACCGGTTGTATTCGATACGGAAAAATACGGAAAATATCTTATAGGACAAACCGTACTCGTAACAGGCGGGGGCGGCTCCATAGGCTCGGAGCTTTGCCGTCAGATAGCAAGACTTAAGCCTAAACACCTTATCATACTTGATATATATGAAAACAATGCATATGAAATACAGCAGGAGCTTATAAGAAAGCATGGGACGGATTTGTCATTTGAGGTACAGATCGCCTCTGTCCGCGACGAGGAAAAGCTTGAGCATATTTTCGCAACAAAGAATATCGATGTCGTATTCCATGCCGCCGCGCATAAGCATGTTCCCCTCATGGAAACAAATCCTGAGGAGGCCGTAAAGAATAATATTTTCGGTACGCTTAAGCTTGCAAAAACGGCGGACAAATATCATGTAAAGAATTTTGTGCAGATCTCAACCGACAAGGCTGTTAATCCAACAAGCGTTATGGGAGCTTCAAAGAGAATTTGCGAAATGATAATACAGATGATGGGAAAACAGAGCAAGACCAATTTTGTCGCTGTGCGTTTCGGCAATGTTCTCGGCTCAAACGGCTCCGTCATACCGCTGTTTAAGGAGCAGATCCGCACGGGCGGCCCCGTCACGGTAACTCATCCGGATATTATACGTTATTTTATGACCATACCCGAAGCGGTATCACTTGTGCTTACAGCCGGAAGTCTTGCTAAGGGCGGTGAGATATTCATACTTGATATGGGCGAGCCTGTCAAGATCAAGGTACTTGCGGAAAATCTGATACGTCTTTCGGGATTTAAGCCACATGAGGATATAAAGATAGAATATACCGGTCTGCGCCCCGGGGAAAAGCTTTATGAGGAGCTTCTTCTTAACGAGGAGGGTATAACAAAGACCGACAACAAAAAGATTTATATCGGCAAGCCCATTGAATTCAGTGTTGATATGTTTATTGAGCATCTTAAAACCTTGTATGATGCCGCAAACAGAAATGACAAGGATTCGGTTGAAAAAATCATAGCAGAGGTAGTTCCGACATATCATCATGAAGTGATAGGAGCCGAATCGCTCCCTGAGGATATAGAGGATGAAACAGAAGAATAAAATTATTCGTAACGCAAAAAAGCAGCCGCATCTGTGCAACGACACCGTGCGGCTGCTTTGTTGATTTCAGCTTATCTTCTTTTGAATACTGTTTATTATGAACGGCAGGACCTCGTCGGGTTTGATGTCAAGTACAAGAGCAAACTCATTGTGCAGAAGCTTTTCCGCCTGCTTCAATATTGCCTCGTCCGATTGGTGCAGCTTCTTTCCTTTTTTCTCCTGCGAAAGCTTACGCAGATAAATGGTCTTTATAAGCCTGAAAAGCATATATCTGTCACCTTCGGCTATGATCCTCTGATACTGCTCCCTGCGCTCGTTATCATCGTACGCTTCAATAATTTCCTCATCCCGTATCGAATTTATCATATCATATATTTCACTTTCGGTAAGCACGGGCTTCATCTTTCCTGTCAATAATTCATTATTTGCCGGGATGAATATAGTTGAGTTTTCGTCATAAACCGGCCGCAGAACCAGATAGTCAACATTTTTTCCGCCTATTCTTTTTTGCTCCGTTCCTGTTATTTTACAGACACCCTGAGAACCGTATATAACCGTATCTCCTACGCTGAACACTCTATCGCCTCCTTCCGAAACTACACCTATATAACATAATTCTAACACTTTTTAAAAGTAATTGTAATAGGCAAATTCAACAAAGATATGAGTATTATTATTGAGCCTGAATACATAAAGCGGTCAAAAAATCGGCTGTACCTCCGCTGTGTACAACCGATTTTAATAATATTCTTTTAATTGATCAGAGCTCGTTGGACGGCATTGCTGCTCCTTCGGGGCGATTTACTTTACCTTCGTCATTAAAGTAAATATTATACCATACAAGAAATACATATATAGTCCACACCTTGCGGCTGTTGTCATCCTTGCCGTTAAAGTGGTCGTCAAGGTAAGATACAATCAGGTCGGTATTAAAAAATTTCTGAGCTGTCTGAGAAGTAAACATTTCCTTAACCTTCTCATAATACTTCTTATCCTTGAGCCAAACCCTTGTGGGAACAGGGAAACCAAGCTTAGGCTTTTGTGCCGTTGCCTTCGGCAAATGCCGCAGCGCCGCCATTCTCATGGCATATTTTGTTGTGCCATGCGCAATGCGTAATTTGGTAGGTATAGTCCTTGCAACCTTGAATACCTCCCTGTCAAGGAAAGGCACCCTCAGTTCAAGGGAATTAGCCATACTCATTCTGTCAGCCTTGAGAAGAATATCGCCGACCATCCAAAGGTTGATATCCAGATATTGCATCTTTGTTTCGTCGTCATAGTGCTTTACCCTGTCATAATATTTCCGGCAAAGGTCCTGCGGACGTGTAACGATAGAATTATCCTTTAGTATCTCTCTTTTTTCCTCGTCATCATACATAAATGCATTTCCGATAAACTTATCCTCGGTTTTTCTTGCTCCTCTGAGTATATAGCCTCTGCCCTTTATATGGGGCCATTTCTTTGCCTTTCTCGCAAGTGCGTAACGCAGCTTTTCGGGAAGAATCTTCTGGTATGTCTTGAATACATGAGGCTCATTATATACGGTATAGCCTCCGAAAAGCTCGTCGGCTCCCTCACCCGAAAGAACAACCTTTACATATTCGCTTGCAAGCTTTGATACAAAATAAAGGGCGATACAGGACGGGTCGGCAAGCGGTTGATCCATATGATACTGGACTTTCGGCACAGCCTCCCAAAATTCCTCTGATCCTATAAGGTGAGTATGATGCTCAACTCCTATTTCCTTTGAAAGACCCTCAGCCCAGCTTATTTCATTATATTTTTCACCGAAATCAAAACCCACGGTGAAGGTTTTCTGATCTGCAAAATAAGTCGATACATAGCTTGAATCAACTCCGCTTGACAGGAAACAGCCGACCTCAACATCGCTGATTTTATGTGCATTTACGGAATTTTCAAATACCGCCTCTATCTTATCCACGGCCTCCTTTTCCGTAAGGCTGTAATCCGGCTCAAAGGTAGCCTCAAAATATCTTGTCGTTGTAATCTTACCGTCCCTGAACCACATATAATGCCCCGGAAGGAGACAGTATATGCCCTCGAAAAAGGTTTCCGGCGGAACAACATACTGGAATGAAAGATAATTGTCAAGTGCCTTATAGTTGAACTTCTTTTCGTATTTCGGATGTTCAAGAATACTCTTTATCTCTGAGCCGTATATAAGCTCACCGTCTATGACGGCATAATGCATAGGCTTTATTCCGAAGAAATCCCTTGCAATAAAGATTGAACCGTCATTCTTATTGTAAATTGCAAAACCAAACATTCCACGAAGTTTATTCAGCAATTTTTCTCCCCACTGTTCAAAACCATGTATAAGGACCTCAGAATCGGCATTCGTATAAAACTCATGACCGTTTTTCTTAAGTTCCTCTCTGAGTTCCTTATGATTATATATTTCTCCGTTAAACATAAGAACAAGGCTTTTATCTTCATTATAAATCGGCTGATCTCCGCCCTCAAGGTCAATTATACTAAGACGGCGAAAACCCATGGAGATTCGGTTGTCCTTATAGTATCCGACGCTGTCAGGTCCTCTGTGGGTAATAACATCCGTCATATTCTCAAGAACCTTATCCCTGTCAATAATCTCACCTGTAAATCCGCACAATCCGCACATATTTTTTCCCCTCCCGTTATTTTTCGTATTTATTACAAATCTATACAATTAGAATTTTATCATAATAATGCCAAACTTTCAACTGCTTAATCATAAACTGCTTTTCAAAATCCGAAAATATTATGGTTATGACTCAGTATGATGCGAATAAAATTATATACAAATAGTATATTATCGATATATATTACATATTGTATCAACATATACGATATTCAGCCAAGGGTCAATATTCATGCACAAATACCATTATCGGTCTTGATTTTTTTATAAATAAACAGTATAATTCATATTATGTAGAATATGGAGTGTGATACTTATGATTCCGGCAATTATATCAGCTATCGCCTGCCTTGCGGTAACAACAATCATGTACAGCCCCAAAATGAGGAGCTTTGCCTTCTATCGACCTGTTGCTCTGTTTTTCCTTTTTGAAGGAATATGGATACTGACAGATTATGCCTTTGCTCAGATGATACCCGACAATGTCTTTATGGACATAATACACTACTGCGGTATTATCGCAATAGCAGCATATTTCATTATGAGTATACTGTTCAGCTCTGACCGGAAGAAAAAAAGGAAATAATTCCGATAATTTTCAAAAGGAGCTGATTTTATGGGTTATGTTTATGCCGCTTTATGGTTTATTGTGGGCATAATACTTTTTGTGCGTTTCAGGAGGGAAGGGAAAATTATTATACCGATCAGCATATATTTTCTTTTCCTCGGCGGTTGGTGGCTTACAAATGAATTTGTCGAAGCCGACCTCCTGCACGGAACATATGCATGGATACTCAGGGGTATATCTGCCGCGGTTATTGCCGTCTGCGGTATATTTTATTATAAAAGGCGAAAAGACAAATCCAATTAAATACACTAAACGATCCGATAATGAAATTTTAGACAAATCGTCTAATACGGTACTGTACAAATATTAACATTTTCGGTTTTAAGATCATCCTCATTTTGTGCATCATAAAAGACATTGAAAAAATACGGGTCAACTCTTTTGTACAGATCGTGCCGGGGCGAAGCCTTTATTTTTCTCTTCTTTGCCGCTAATTTCATTGCTTCATACAAAACATCACTTGCCATACGTATCTCCTTTAATATTTTATATATCAGACTCTAACTAAATAAGCATATACAAAAAAACAACCGCCCTATTGAGCGGCTGCTTTATGGTGTCGGCATCTTCCTATCTTCCCGGGACGTCACCATCCAAGTATTTTCAGCACCATCGAGCTTAACTTCCGTGTTCGGCATGGGAACGGGTGGACCCTCGACGTCATCAACACCGACTGTTTCTTATTTTTTATCGCCTCACCTGACGACTTTGTTATTATAACACCTTTGTCAAAAAAATGCAAGGTTTTTTTAAAAAAAATTTAAGCTTTTTATTTACAATCTGTATTGATATTTTTTATTATACTAATCGTATATTTATATGAGCGCACGGCAAAAACCGCACAGTCGTAATTTTCTTAAATGAGTGGGACGATAAGCCGGGTTCTGTCATGAACAGCCATCTATCTTGGCAGACCGTTGCCGTATCTGCTCAGTGCCACCTGCTGAAGCCATCGGGCCGATGAATA
>CANRDH010000062.1 GCA_947629295.1 uncultured Clostridia bacterium | reverse complement strand
AATTTTTTTATTTTTCCCGGCAGAAATTTCAAACCGTTATTTTGCCCATGTAATACATAATATGCGTACTTAAATTATTTAGAACAGTTTTTTAAGTAATTCAGGGCAAATATTGACAAGCGATATTTGGGGTGTTATATTAGTTATATTATTTTTTGGGGGGATTTTATGAAAATAGCGGCGGCTTACAACAAAAAAGCAGATTTAATTAATGAGGATTTTGAAACTGCCGGACATTTCAAGATATATGAGATTGAAAACGGCGAAATCAGTCATTCGGAAATTCTTGCCGCAATGAACGGCGACGCAGAATTGGTTATAGGTATGCTTTGTATGTTTGAAGTTGACGGGCTTATATGCGGCAGAGTCAGCGAGCAGACAGGCAAGCTGCTTGATGATGAGGGTATTCCCTGTTACACGGGGTATTCGGGAAACCCTGACGATATAGTTCAGAACCTTTTGCTCGGCAAATTATGAGAATACCTATAAAAACCCGACAGCACGATGTCTGTCGGGTTTTATCGTTATTATTGGTCTGTTAATCGTTGGTGTAGATACAATCACGGAATCTTCCGCCGGAGCCGTTGGTTCCGTTAATATCTCCGCCGCCGCTGTCGTAACGGTTCTTAATGGTTACATATTTCATCGTTGTCCAGTATTCCTCGTCAAAGAGATCCGCGATATAATCCGTCTGACCTTCAGGACGTGTGATTTCATATACGCCCTCTCGAATCGTAAACTCGTGATAATCACTGTATCTGTCGTAGTACTCAACG
Organism: uncultured Clostridia bacterium; assembly: GCA_947629295.1. GTDB lineage: Bacteria > Bacillota > Clostridia > Oscillospirales > Acutalibacteraceae > UBA1213. The sequence goes on along the minus strand of CANRDH010000062.1, from coordinate 7,571 downwards.
AGAACATCAGTAAGGAATATTATATCCATCTTATCGGCATCATCCTCAGTTCCGATCTTGAAGTGCATACCATAATACGAAGTTCCGTCAAGCTTGCCTGACAATGCCATTGATACCTCATCAGCAGTGAATGTAACATCATTATAAACCTTAAGGTCTTTGTTGCCCTGCCAACGGAAGTACAGCTTACCTGTACTGAAGTATGACATCAATCTGTTTTCAGCAAATGAACCGTCATTCACAGTCAGGTTGACTGTCTTATTAGCAGCATGAGCGCCGGCCGTTATAGTGAGCTTATCGCCCGCCTGGGTTACCCAACCATCAAGAGCTGTTGCATCCACAACTTCACCGTCAAGCTCAGTTGTATACTCACCGTAATTCACAGGATCCGTAAAGTATGCCCGAGCCGCGTCGCTGAACAAATCTAAACGCGGTTTCCACATTCCCGAGCCTACATCCGAATATACGAACGGTCCGCTGCGTCCTGCCGAAATCTCCGCCGCCGTATTAATACAAGTTTCATCGAACGAATATGCTCCTGCCTTTATGGTATAGCTTTTAGCAGTATCATAAGTGTTGATCTTTGTATCATACTTGAAATACAACGTCATCGGCCTGTATTTCAAATCTTTAGCATCAGCCTCGCTGTATGCAACAGGAACAGAGTCATGTACTGACGCACGCAGTGCAATCATATCATACGCACATACCTCACCTGAAGAGCCCTGTGTAAATTCGGTTCTGGAAATCTGTCGATAGTCGGTAGAAGTATTCTTAACCCAATATGAAGTATCCAATTCTCTGTCCGGCGGGTCAGCAGGCTGATGAACAAATACCCAAGCTCCATCAACAAGGTCAACTTGGTCTTTCATCTTACACACTTCATCTTCACCGTTCGGCTTGTGAATAATGAACTCAACCTTGTAGATTGCCTCTTCGCTCGAATCCGGCTGGATAAAGATTATCGGGAAGCCCTCTGTGTTGGTATATTGCAGATCGCTTGTAATCTGGGCACCTTCAGGGGTGGTAGAATACCTGATACTGAAGCTTGCACCCTTTTGGTAAAGCCTCGTTGTATCGTAGAAGATTATCGGTACTTTGTCCTCAGTTGAAATCTCAATATTATCTATTGCTGCAATAATATCCTCAGCCATTGACTCGATTTCAGTAATATTCGCATAACGATTCTTATACAACTCCACAGCCTGATCAAGCTTTGATTGAAGAGCTGCTATCGAACCGCTGTCAAAGATATTGGGGCTGCCGTTACGCTTATACTCAGGGTAGTTACGACCCGGAATATATGCTCTTGCATTAGCCATTGCAACATAGAGGTTAGTGTATGCGTTTAACCATCTGTTCACCTCGTTTATATCGGCATTGCGACCTGAGCTGTTAATCTGACCGTCTGTGAAATAGCGCTTTACTATATGCTCGTCCATGCCCTCAGGGAACCAATATGAGCCTGCGTTGCCATAGTTATGCGGGTTGCCGTCAGCGTTATACGATTTTGCAAGAACCTTACCGTAATACAATGCCTGCGCCGAATAAAGAGCTCTTTCCAATTCTACACTCGGTGGAACGTAGTTATCCCAACCACCTTTTCCGGCATTCATTGAGGCGTCAAACATTAACAGGTCACCGCCCTGAAGTGATGTTTTGAATACCTTTGTAGTACCGTCACTGTAGGTTGCTGTCATTGTAAGGAACGGAGTCTTTGCCGGTATCTTGGCATACAGACATTCCGTCGGCCGCTCGGAATCATCCGTCATAACATAGTTTGCTCCTCCGCCGACACCGCTGGTACTTATCTCTACGGATACGAGAGTCGAAGTTTTCTTGAAGTAAATGGCCTGGTCATCCTCTACCTGTACTACTTCAGGATCAACGGTATAGAGGTTCATGTCCGTTAATGTGTTACTTTGCACGGCGTCACTCTTTAACACGAGCCATACATTTCCATATACATCCTGTACCTGTTGTGCGTAAACAGTATCAGTTACATAACCGTCATCATACCACTTCTTGCCTGCGGGTACTTTGGAACTGACATATTTCACACTCTTAACCTGGAAAGTATATTCATCGGATTGGTCAACAGGTATCTTTCTTTCATACCAATCGTATATCAACGACATAGAGGTGTCACCGACACGGTTCATTGAACTTTGGTTTCCACCGGTACCACCAAACAAATTCGAACTCACAATCCAACCTGCACTGTTTTCGGATTTAAAATCGCCATCGCTCAGATATTGGGTACCTCCTGTCAAAACAGATGTTCCGTAAGAATCATAATATGACTGGTTTACCATACGTATCTTGGAACCGCCCACAAATGGCATCCTAAGGTCCGTGGCGTCCATAGAAGACACGTCGATACCCGGAACAGAAACGGTATATGTCGGGGGATTAGACTGGACTTTAGTCCTATAACGACTGCCGCCATGAGTGTAACCAGCGGAACTGAGAACATCTCCGTCTATTATGATATAACTCGCATTACTCGTGGGTATATAAATATTATTACTGTTGGAAGGATCACCGCCAATTTTTCGGCTGCCACTATTCAACGAAATGATACATCCATATGCGTCACTATTCACTAAAACATAGAAGCAACTGGAACCTTCTACTCGTGTAGGCGTTGTACCGGGCCAATTACCGTTAAGTGGCTGATCGTTACGATTCCATACATAAACGTAAGGGGTATTTTTATTCAAATAGCTATTATCAGTATCAATCCATATAATCTTCTTACCGGCGGGTACGGAGTATTCAAACTGCTTAGTCTTTAAGACCATAGCGGAGGTGGACTTAGGAGCAGTTAATAACTCATCCGCAAATGTCGATGATACTATACCGTTAAGCTCTCCGACGCTGCTGAAAGCAATCGTGCTGCCGCTTCCGCTTGAACTTGAGTACTTTGGATATATACCTTTTACGGAAATCAGCCTATACGAAATTGTCACAAACTTATAATTTGTATAAGCAGCCTTAATCTCATTATCAGTCGTGTACGTTACATTTATTTCACCTGCACTGGTACACTTCAAATGCCCGGTTTCAACCACCTGCTTGCCGTCATCGCCGTATTGTCTGTAAATCTGAACATCTACTTCACCGTTGAACGGAGCAGTGTAAACATACTGAGTGCCGTCATAAAATGCTTCAACAGGATCACTTCCGTTCACCTTAACTCCGACAAAAGCAGTATCCGAACCTTTTATCGTAGTACTGTTGTACGGGATATTGATCTTAAGAACGGACCTGTCAGTCTTACTGGTTTCATCAACCTTGACCACATACTGACCTGCCTGTGAATCAAATGAATCGGTATATAGATATTCCTTATTATCAATAGAATAATACCTCAGCTGAGCCTTACTGTTGGAATTATATACATATCTCGCTACAAGGTAGGGACCTTCCTTTATGGTATTGTAATCTGCCTTTTCTCCGTCCGCACCGGTAACCTCAACAACAGCATTAGGTGTTCCGGCAATAAACAACTCACAAAGCATAGATTTCTCAACTTTTGCTTTATAATCCTCAGCACTGCCTGATTCCGGCATTATAAGAGATGATAAATCAAATACCAAATTGCCGTCGCTCATATCTGTTACCGTTATATCCGCAGAGCTAAAGGTAAATGTTTTAGTACTCAGAATTTCGTGTCTGCCTGTGGACGGATTTACCTCACCAAGTTCATTCTGATTTGTTACAATAGCAAAACTTACCTTATTGAAGCTGTTAAGGGTAACATCCTGATAAGCAAGACCCTGACCGTTAATCTTACTCATGTTAGAAACACTGTAAGTTCCGACAATCCGGTCGTCCTTATAGAGCTGCATCGTGAAGCCTGTAACCTCGAAGGGAGAATCGGCCACAACCGCACCGCCGCTTTCGTTTCTCTGATATGTTCTGATTACAGTTCCGGGGAGCATACCTTTTACCCAAACCCTGATCCGGTTTTCGGCAAGAAGAGCGTCTGTCGAAACAGAATTCCCGGAAGACGAACCGTAGCCCGGCTTCATAACTTCATATTCATTATAAGCCTTAAGAAGCTTGTCATACATCTTATCGATACTATCCTGTGTTGATTCAAAATCAATTACTAAATCATTTGCTTCGTTTACTACTGCCTGAAGATTAGTATAGGTATCATCTGTGCAGTTTACCTTATTCTCAAGTTTCTTTTCCGCATCGGATATAAGATTGGTAAGAGACTTTGTATTAATTTCGATATTCGGGTTTGCAAGATATTCCGTTATTGCATTCTTAAGAGCCTCTGTCTCCTGATTTATCTTTTCCTGGTTCGGTCCATTTTTAGAAGCCGTCTTGGCTGACTCCAATGCATCTCTGAGCTTATCAACATACTCGGGCTTATATCTGCTGCTGCTCTTAAGATAATTCTCAGCCTCTTTTATAGCATTATTAATCTCAGTCTTGACAAGCTTATGCGACTCAAGTATATCGTACTCAGCCTGGAGGGCATTTTTAAGTTCATATACCATCGAAGTGGTGTATATTGAGCCACCCTCCTTATTAAGTATCTCACCGCTGTCAATAAGAGCCTTGGCTTTAACATATTCTCCGCTTGGGCCTATAAATACCGAAAATGCCGTTACATCGTATAACTTTTCGCCGTCCTCCCTCTGCTCGGCAGTTACTATCGATGTACACTTATTAACAAGCTTCTCATACTCATTATACGCCTCTCTGCTTACAACTTTTGTATGCTTTTTGAGGTCCTGAACAGCCTTATCAATTTCATCGATCATATTAAGATATACCGAATCTTCTTTTACATCGGAATCGTTTATAAGGTCAACCGCCCTGTTAAGGACATCCTGAAATTTATTGAAGCTATCCTCTTCGTAGTCATCAAGAAGGTATGAGGAACGTACCTCATCAATCTTTTCGGTAAGCTGCCTTTTTGCAGTTGTGGAAATCTTCTTGCTTTGATAATCAAGATAAGGTGCAACGGCTGTATCGAACTTGCTTGTTTTTACTTTTATGGTTGTATAGGATTTATAATCAAGATCAATATAGTCGCAAGCCTTACGCTCGGTCAGACGGGAAATAATGGATGAGCCGTCTGTCCTTGCAGGATCAACAACCACAAATGCCTCATCATCGGTATTGGGGGAAACATTGACCGTAGCCGTTGTCGGATTACCCGACTTATCGTAATAGGTGAAAGTCATATCGAAATCTTCACCGCAGGCTATATTTGCAACCCACCAACCGCAGCCTTCATACATCATTTTGGACTGACCTACGTTGTCTTGACCATAGAAGTAATCAATCCGTTTTGAACGTCCGTCATTGCCGCTCATGAAGTTAGACTGCCAATACTGCTCAAGGTTGCGTGTATTGTAGATATCCGTTGGGAGGCTGCCTGCATTACCGTTGGAGTAATTACTGTAGAACATAGATGTATCAAATATTGAAACACCGTCTACATTTACACTGTTGATTACAGGAGCATTAGTCGGCGCCTGGTTTGCATCTTCGCCGGTATCGCCTATTCCCTTTATTTTAAAATGAACTGTGGTTTTTCTGTTATTTACATAAACAAGCATTCTGTCCGAAAGCTCGTCAAGACCGTTCCAATCCCAGCCCGATCTGTACATCAGACCCGGCTTCAAAAACTCAAAGTATATATTTCTGTCACTTTCAAACAGATACCACAAATGGAACATTTCACTGGTCTGCGTCTCCGGATACCATTCACCGTTTGGACCGTTAAGAACCTTACCCTTTTTGGTAATGATGATGTTAAAGTAGTTAACATACTTATCATCTGTGTAGTAGGTAGCATCATACCAACCGCCGCTTGAAGCAGCAAATGATGTTACAGGTCCGTCAAGCGGGTCACCCCGAGATGCTACGTTCCAAGGATAAGGTGCGAATGAATGATTGTGGTTGAGAGTAAAAGCCGCCGGAATCGTCTGTGAAGACTTAGTGAAAGATGATGTCTCACTCGATGATGTCTCACTCGACTCTTTATAGTAAAGGTATGGACCCTTTCCGGAACCCGAAACAAGGTTCTTCTTTGATTTGTAGTATGTTTCCAGTCCGTAGCAGTTATCCGTCAGATTTTTATAAAGACCCGCTGCATCCTCATATGTCCACGAGTAGTAGAACGGAGTCCAGTTCTGACCGGGATACTGCTTTATATGGAGGTTTATTGCTCCCGGAGGGACAACATCCGTAACGGCGGTATCCATATCTATATCGGTCAGCGTAATTCTGTTCTTGCTGGTAAACTTATTCAATGTGTAGTTACCCGCAATATGAATCGACTTACCTTTATTTCCAAAGGCATCCGTTGCCCTGGAATAAGCAATAAGCTTTAGTATGGGCTCACCGCCTGTTGAAGGAATATAATTGGCAAGAACATATGTAGTATAATCCTCAGCCGCAGTTCCGTCTGCAACGAACGATGCTCCGTTGTCGGTTGTACCTCCTTCCTTGTCATTCATAACCATATACTCGTTGTTGACTGTAGTCAAATCCTCAACGCAGCCTTCGTCGCTGTAGTATGAAAGCGCGTATTCAAGCGCACTTCTTGCATTAAGGTACGCTTGGCGGCTGTTCACGCTGCTGCTCGTACCCGATATACTTGTCATAGCGATCGAAATGAGCGATGCGGAAAGGATTATGAGTACGCTGGTTATCGCGATAGCAACAGGTAACGCTATACCTCGCCTGCTTTTCAGGTTTTGTGGTAACATAGCAGCTACTTCCTTTCCTTAAAAAATTTTGGTTGCTTCGGTACATCCGAAAAGCCCTTAAGGGCGCGGTTCTCCGGACGCACAAGTCTACTATTGGTTTTATTATAATACGCGCCCCTGACTTTAGCAAGCACCAATTTACATTTCGTCCAATTTGTCAATAAATCTTTATCAAATTTATGCAAAATCACTAAAAACTTAACTTTCTTTTCAGCATATCAAAATATGGAGATATTCTATCAAGTCAGCCATGAGAAACACGATCCATTCTTTTTGAGAATAAAAAACAGTCAGTTTTGCTTTAATTATATCACATTTTAAAAGTACCTGACAAAATATCACTGTGAAGTCATTTACTTTATATACAGTTTGTGTTAAAATTAACAGCCTAAAAAGCATGATAGTATTATAAACGTTGCAGCTTAATACAGAATTTCCTAAAAAACGGCGAATTTAATTAAAAAACCAAATTTCATAAATATTAGCTCATCTTTGTGATTACCGATGAAACCACGACCAAATCATCTGTAAAGTCTTTTCTTTTACACCATTGCTGATTTGCCGTATTTCATATTTATATATCATATGATATGCCGTATTCCAAAATGATTATTATTACATACTGATTGCCAAAAAGCAAAACGCTACATTATATATGTTTTTTTCATATGTATTAAAACGTATATATATTTAAAATAGGAAAATTATTTTTTAAAAAATCAAATTAGCTATTGACATTTCAGCCGTTATATGGTATTATAATTATCGTCGCTGAGATGCGGGTGTAGTTCAATGGTAGAACACTAGCCTTCCAAGCTGGTTGCGTGG
>CANRDH010000061.1 GCA_947629295.1 uncultured Clostridia bacterium | reverse complement strand
ACGGGTATTGTTGTATAATACCGTTTTCAGTTTTTGACCTGCTTTTTGACAGTGATAAGCAGCGAAAGCCCTCCGAACAGAACGATAAGTACCGCAGCTGATATTATTGCCTCCGTCATGCCGGAGCCGGTTGGTCTGATTGTTACATAGCCTGTTGTTGCTAATATAAAATCGCTCATAATGTTTGTTATAAATTCAACGATTTTATCGTTAAACCGGAATAAATATGCCAATAAGCTTAATATCATAAATACAATATACGGTGTAAATATATTAAGAGCGATTGCACCGCCGGTGGAATTTACCAACTCACTAATCATAAAATACAGTGTGGAAACAGCTATATATCTGAGAAAAGTGAATATCAGAAAGGACGGAAAATCCACATTTTCAAAGTATAAACTATACATTTCCGAATTCGTTCCTGTTCCCATTACTAAAGCTCCCGCCCAGCTTGTTATCAAAATCAGCAGATAAAATAAAGCCGGTACGGACAGCACTGCCATATATTTTGAAAAAAATATCTTTACTCTTGAATATCCTTTGGAATATATGGTTTTTATTGTTCCCTTAACACGATCCTCTGTAACAAAAGTGCCGATAAATATTCCCAGCAAAAGCGTTACAATAAAATCCTGAGCGGAAAAACATGATGATATTACGTCTTTTGTCGTCAGGTATGTACTTCCTGAATAATACATACCCAAAACGCTCAGTGAAAAAGAAAGGTCGTTAGTGCCGATTTTATATAAATTACCCAGTGTGGAGAGAGTTTCATAGAATAAAAGTGCTAACAGAATATATACAATGGTTTTTTTGTAAAGCTTGTAAAATTGAAAATGTAAAAGCTGACTCATATCGTATCTCCTCTCATACGAAATACTCATATGTAAAATTGTTTCTGAAAACGAACATTATGAATGTTGGTTTTGGATTTGCTTTTTGACAGTGATAAGGTGTTGCAGCCAAAAAAATCCACACATTAAATCCAAACTGTAAAAGCTTAGGCGAATTATCCCATTCAAGGTTGTGGAAATGAAATGCAGCAAATCAGGCATACTGACCTATTCCGTTTCCCACATCGTATGTTCCCATTTTTTTAAGGAAATAATCCTCATAGCTTATACCTATATTTTTTAGCTCACTTACATTTACACCTGAAAGCACCAGTGTCCGGGTTATCTCCGAACTAAGTGAGGGATCAACGGCAATTTCAATATAATCTGTACCTGTTGTTATGTTGCCGACAGCATTGAGATTCTCCCTTATAAGCTTTGCTGCCTGCTCCGGTTTATCGCATCCTATGTATAACCGGTTTGTACATATTGACTTTAATTCCTCAACAGTGATTTCTTCTGTGAGTCTGCCTTTGCTTATTATACCGTATGCTGTACATATCTTTTCCAGTTCTCCCAAGAGATGACTTGAAATAAAAAATGTAACGCCCATATCCTTATTTATTTGAAGTATCATATCCCTGATAGTCTTTATACCCATGGGATCGAGTGCATTGACAGGCTCATCAAGTATAAGCAGCTCCGGCTTACCTAAAAGTGCAACTGCTATTCCGAGTCTTTGTTTCATTCCGAGCGAGAAAGCCTTGACCTTCTTTTTTCCCACATCTGCAAGACCGAAAAAATTGAGCAGGCTGTTTATCTCCTCATCATCTCCGCCGCTGATAATTGAAAAACGTTTCATATTTTCATACGCTGTACAATCCCCATACAGACCGGGAGATTCAATCAGCGAGCCGACTTTCTTGAGTGAACGACTGTTTGTTTCCTCTCCGAAGAGCTCTATTGTACCGCTGTTAGGTGTAAGCAGTCCGAGAACGGTTTTCATGGCAGTTGTTTTTCCTGAACCGTTCGGACCGATAAATCCGTAAATATCGCCTTTTCGAATACTAATATTAAGGTCGGAAACTGCAAATTTTGCTCCGAAGCTTTTAGATAAATTATGGGTTCTTAATACATATTCTTCCATTATGCCGCTCCTTTTTGTATATTTTTGATAATTATAGCATATAATATAAATGGTGTCAACGCTTTTGTGAAATAGTGTAAACGGATTATTAAGGAAATTTTAATTTAGGTATTGACAAAACGGGCATAAGCTGGTATAATTACAAAGTAGCTTCAAGAAAATATCGCGGAGTGGAGCAGGTGGTAGCTCGTCGGGCTCATAACCCGAAGGTCGTTGGTTCAAGTCCAGCCTCCGCAACCACAAATTTATGAGAAACGCTTGTAAATGTAACAGTTTACAAGCGTTTTTTGTTATATATAACGAAATTTTTAAAAATTGTACCCATAGTGAGTAATAATCAGAAATTTATTACCCTTAAAATACCCATATTGCTTGAAAATTTTTATAAACAGCAGGAGATAAAATTATTTTTTTCTTTCTGATAGTAAACAAGGAGTCGCTCTTATATCAGAGTAACTCCTTGTTTTTGTATTTTCAAGAGGTCAAGGAGTCAAGGAGTCGCTTTACCGTATTGCTGACTTCTTAATCTTCTTCATCTTCATAATTCCAGTCGTTTTCCTTGATCCAATCTTCAAAGTCACGGATTGTAAGTTTTTGTTTCAAACACAAATCACGCTGTTTACGGGCTTTTTTTGACCAAATTTTGAATTTTGACTTATCTAATGAGCCGTAATCCACTCTTCCACGCTGACGCTTATAGGCTTTCTCGAAAATATCCAATACAATCTGACGTGTATCGTCGTTACTTGTATCAAATTCATCATTCAAATGGCTGAATTTGATTTGTCGGCAAGTTTCGTTAAGACTTTTATCGATACGCTCACAAAATTGTATGTTTTTGTGATAAAAACAAGGGAATATTTTTTCACAGCGTTTACAAACTTTAAAAAGTATATCCGACTTGAACATTTCCAGAAAAAGAAAATATACTACATCACTCGTATGTGTAGGGTATAAAACTTGACAGGCAATACCATCTATATTTTCTATCTTAGTATTCAAAGTTCTACCCCAGTTTATATCTTTTACCTTTTCTTCATTTAGCACTTTATTGAAATATGATTTTATAAAAGAATATTCACTCAGAATAATTTTGTTGATTTCTATATCCGATATGTTTCCTTTATCATCTTTTGGATAATCAAACCATGTGGAGTTTAAGTATTCAGGATTTAAGCCCTCATCATAAAAATATTGTTTTTGGTCTTGCAAAAACATATATATAGGACTTATATTCAATAATTCTCTATGCGGAGGTTGAACATCTGTAATTGTTTTATTAGAAACAGCGTTCATATATTGATATGCAGAAATAATCAATTCTCCGGACTTTTTAATCGTATCTTCTTGCAAAAAGACATAATCGCATAATGCCCTTGTAAAAAAATCATGATACTCGGAAATAAGTTTATCTTCTGTATTATTCCAAATCTGAAAATGTTCAACATTATCTTTTATATAAACCTTATAAGTATTCATAAATTCCACCACACTTTAAGTTCTGTTGATATTATCTATTATAATTTAAATTATAGTAAATTGCAATTTTTATTTTAAAGTACTTGATTTTTACTATAATTTATGGTAATATAGTAAAAACAAAATTTAAATTACTAAAATTTTAAAAAGGAGATTATATTATGTTAAACCGTGACGAAATGCAAAAACTACCACCACTTCTGACACCGCAGGAATTATCAAAGATTTTGGGCATATCTGTGCCGTTTTGTTATACACTGATACGCTCAAAGGGTTTTCCGAGTTTCAGGGTAGGCAAAAAATGGATTATTGCGACCGACAAACTGATGGCTTGGATAGACTTACAGACAAGTTCAGACGAGTATAAGCACATAAAGAGGGTGTGATAATGGAAGAAAATACCGATTTTATCAAATTTTCAGAAATACAGCCGACTGAGGTGAGCTGGCTGTATTATCCGTACATAGCAAAAGGCAAAATTACCATTCTTTGCGGTGATCCTGGTGTTGGTAAAACTACTTTTATCCTTTCGCTTATCGCAAAGCTGACAAACGGCGAGTATATGCCATTTACGCATAACAAAAATGAACCTATGAAGATACTTTTTCAATCTGCCGAAGACGATAACGCTGATACCACATTGCCTCGTCTGATCAATATGGGTGCAGCTCTTGATATGATAAGCTCATTTAAGGGCAAAATGAAATTTTCCTGTTTTGATGAAAATCTGAAACAGGAAATAGTAAAGCAAAATATTAAACTGATTGTTTTTGATCCGTTGCAAGCATTTCTGGGAGATGTGAATATCAGTTCGGCAAATGAAGTGAGAAGCGTAATGCAAAACCTGACGGACTTTGCCGAGAAAAGCGGTTGTGCCGTTGTTTTAATCGGACATCTTAATAAAAACACAAACGGAATGAATGCACTGTATCGCTCTCTTGGCTCTATTGATATTGTTGCTGCCGCAAGAAGTGTTCTTATGGTTACGGCAAACCCGGATGATCCCGAAACTAAAATTATGATACAAATTAAAAATAATCTTGCCCCTTGTGGCAAAAGCATTGTTTTTGCGTTAGAAAATGGTTCTGTAAAATGGATTGGATTGTCTGATATAAAAGCAACAGATTTATCGGGCAATAATACAGTTACAGATTTTAAAAACGCTTGCGACTTGCTTACGGAAATTCTGCAAAATGATGATGCACCGTCAAAAGAAATTTTTGACCTGGCTATCAGAAACGGCATTGGTATGACGACTTTGAAAAAAGCAAAATCTTATCTTGGTGTACAATCTGTTAAAAAGGGCAAAACATGGTATTACAAAAAAATCGAATCATCGGAAAGCGGTGATAAACCGTGAGGCGTGGCAATAATGAGGGCAACATAAGACAGCGAAAAGACGGAACATGGGAAGCACGATATACGGCCGGTTACAACGACCAGGGCAAACAGGTTCAAAAATCAATATACGGCAAAACCCGACAGGAAGTCAGAAAAAAGCTGACGGAAATTTTAAATAACATCAACAAAGGTCGCTATGCCAGTCCGTCAGATATTACCGTTGCCGAATGGCTTGAACAATGGCTTGTAACATATAATAACGGCAATATCCACGCAAGAACATATACGAGTTATGAAGGATATATTTATAATCATTTCAAACCCGCAATAGGAAAAATCAAGTTGCAAAAACTGACAACAGAAAATTTACAAATGTTTTATAACGAAAAACTTTTGAATGGTCGTAGCGACGGCAAGGGCGGTTTATCTGCAAAAACAATCAGAAATATGAATAATATGTTTCATGCCGCAATTAAGCAAGCACAAATAAATCATCTTGTCGTCGAAAATGTTTGCGACGGTGTAAAAATACCGACGGTCAGACAAAAAGAAATCCGTTATCTTACGAAAGATGAACAAGTCAGAATTATGGAAAATACAAAAGCCGAAAGACTTGGTTTTGCTGTGGAACTTGCACTTGCAACAGGAATGAGAGAAGCTGAAATATGCGGTCTTAAATGGTCTGATATAAAATGGAACAATGATAGTTGTGTCATAAATATTAAACGTATCATTTCCCGAATTTCTCATAGCAAGAATGAGCGTACCAATAAGAAAAATATAAAAAAGACTCTTGTTGTTGAAGCTGAAACAAAAACCGAAAAAAGCAAAAGAGAAATTCCTGTTATAGGCAATACATTTTCAAATTTGAAAAAATATCAGGAAAAACAAAATCTTGAAAAGCAAACAGCAGGTTCAGCATATATGAATAACGATTATCTGTTTTGTAACGAAATAGGTCAGGTTATTGAACCAAGTCAAATGCGAAAAATCTTTTTAAGGATTGCAAAAAGAGCTGATGTGGAAAATGTTAATTTCCATACCTTGCGTCATACTTTTGCAACAAGAGCGTTGGAATCAGGGGCACAGATAAAAGTGGTGTCGGACATTTTAGGCCATACAACCACAAAAATAACAATGGACTTATATTGCCATACATCAATGGACGAAAAGAAAAAGACCATTGAGCAAATACAGAATTATTTGAATAGTTGAAATTCTGGTGAGCGACAGCGATTTTGATTTTGCATATTTTGCAAAAATCAAGGGGTGTGGGGAGTTCACCACCAAGCGATATGTATATCAGAATGATATACAATATCTATGCTTGCGACCTCCTGTGGAGGTCATTTTGTAAGAACTTAAAATCAGGGCGGATTTTGTAAAGATGAATCTGCCCTGTTCGTTTTATCGGGAGGTTTTTAAATGGACAAAGAAAATAAAACAGAACAGCTTTTGATAAGAATTACACCAACAGAAAAGAAAAATATTCAGGCAAAAGCATCAACAGCACATATGAGTGTATCAGGCTATATTGTAAAATTGTCGGAAGATAAAAAAATTATCGTGGCCGAAAAAATCCCACAGTTGCTTTATGAATTTGCAAAAATCGGAACAAATATCAATCAGGTTGCAAAAATCGCAAATACTCAGAAATTTGTCAACAATGAATTACTTTCAACCATCGATGAAAAAATGGATGAATTAAAAACGCTTTTACAAAAAATTCTTGCCGAGCTTTACAATGATGACGAGCATAATATACGGAGTCTGGAAAAAAGAATTGACAAGCTGACAGAAAGAATTGATAGATATGGCGATAATAAAGGAAATTAAAAAATCCGTTAAGGCACAAAAATATGTAACAGATTCGATTGCGTATATTCTCTCACCGACAAATCAGAGCGGTGCTGAAAAAAGTTTCAAAGTTACCTGTATAAACTGTGAGAACAACGGTGCAGACGATTTATCAAAACAATTCTATTTTGTGCGTAGGGCATTTGACAAAGATAATAATATTCTGGCACATCATTATGTTCAGAGTTTTTCGCCGAATGAAAAAATCACTCAGGAACTTGCACATCAGATTGGAGTAGAATTATCAAAAAATGTTGCAACCGGGTTTCAGGTAATTGTTTCAACTCATATCGACAAAGACCATATCCATAATCATATTTTTATAAATTCCGTCAGTATGGAAACAGGTATGAAATGGCGAGGAAACGGAGATACGCTGAAATCGTTAAGAAAAGAAAACGATAGAATTTGCAAAACTTACGGATTGTCAGTGATTGAAAACGAATCAGGATTGAAAGGTATTGACCAGACAACTCAAAAACTTGCCGAACAGGGAAAGTCGTGGAAAGTGGATTTATGCAAAGCACTTGATGAAGCTACAAAGATATGCAACTCAAAAAATGGTTTTATTTCGTTTATGAAAAATAAAGGATTTTTGATAACACGCTACACTGACCTGAATATAACATTCCAAAAAGTCGGGGAGAAAAAGAAAATCAGAACGGATACATTATCACGGCAATTCGGGGATTACTACAAAAAAGAAAATCTTGAAAAGCTGATGGGATTTTACTCTCTGCCAAAAAAGACGGAACAAGAGTTACATAAAAATCAAAAAACAAAAAAGAAATCGTTCCGCACTGAATTTGAAAAATACGAGAACGATTATTTCAGAAAAAATCCGCCGATTGTAAAAGCTGATGAAACAAAGATTTTTCAGAAACTCATCAAAAATTCAAATAATCCGTTTTTTGTTCTGTTGCTTATAATTTTAAGACTGATGATAAGAAGACATCCGAAAAAACTGCTTGATAAAAAATACTTTTCCTTGCATAAACATTGCAAACAGAAATCCTATAAAACCCGTAAGCCAAGCATACAGGAACAGCTTAAAAAATACGAAAATAAGTGCCTTATTGCAGGCAATATTCCATATAAAAATCTTATTTCCGCACAAGGTGAAAATTATCGTGTAAAACTTGCGTTATCCGCCGTGCCAAAGTTATATGCCTATCCTTTTTTCTTTTCGGCAAAGCTTTATAACGGGTATGCCCTTGTAACCGTCAAAGCAAAAGACAAACGGCTTTTACAAAAAGCATTGGAAGTTGAAGACATACATTTGCTTGAAAGTCACAACAAACGCTATACTTCATTAGCTGATTATGACAATCTGAAACAAATTGCAAAACAGCTTGGTGTAAAGCCTGAGTTTTTTATAATTGAAAAAGAACAGCTTGCAAAGTTGAACGGAGAAAAGGACAGATTTGTTGCCTTGCCGACAAAGGACGGTAAAATTCGCCTTGCGTTTCTTCCACAGAACAAAGAGTATATTTTTAATTTGCTTTATCCTGAAAAGAAACAGAATAAAGAAGATGTTTTCTCGGTCAGCCGAAATTCAAAAGTGAACACAAGATTGAAGTCAGAGGCATTACTCGGCGGTCAGAAAATGCGTTACAGGACACTTACTAAAAATCAGGTTGAACAACTATATTTTGAACAGGACACGAAAGAACTTTTTGCAGCTTTTAACAAAAACACAAAAGATTACAATGTTGCATTTAAAGATTGTGATGAAGAAAAGATTGATAC